>PWQF01000238.1 GCA_003556865.1 Elusimicrobiota bacterium
CAGATTTTTCAAAAAATGAGACGGAACTCAGCCTTAGTTCTCTTGGTTTTAAGGTAAATAGCGATAAGAAAGATCTTGCAGTCACAGTCCCCTCCTTCAGAAATGATGTAAACAGGGAAATAGATATTATAGAAGAGGTGGCCAGGTGCAGGGGTTATGAAAATATAGCCGAGACTATGCCCCAAACCGCTGCAGAGACAAACCTTTTAAGGCCCGATGATTTTTTTGAGAGGTCCGAGGAGATTCTAAGGGCCTCGGGATTTTGGGAAGCAATGACGCCTGCCCTGGCTGACGGCGGTCTTAGGCGGAAACTGTATGGAGGGGGTGGGGAAGAGCCGGTAGAGATAGAAAACCCCATAAATGAGAATTTTGATATACTGCGCACCGAGCTTATTACCGGACTTTTAAAAACTGCCCTTTACAACCTGAACAGAAAACAGAAAATAATTAAGTTTTACGAGAGAGGAACCGTCTTTTTCAGGGGGGAAAAGTGGGCAGCGGAGGAGGAGAACCTGGCGTTTGTTCATAAAAATGAAGATTTCTTTTCAACCAAGGCCCTGGCTGTTGCACTGCTGGATGATAGCAGGCAAAACTATTCCTTTAAATATAAAAAAGATTCTCTATGGTTTGAAAAAAATAGAAACGCTGAAATTATGATAGACGGAAAAAGAGCCGGTTCCTTTGGGATTATAAAAGATGAAATTCTAAATATTTTAGGGATAGGAGAGAAAATGTCAGGAGGATTTTTCAACTTAAACGGCTTTAATCTCAGGCCCCTGAAAGAAGTTGAATTTTGTCCCTGGAGCGAATATCCGTCTGTCTTTCGGGACATATCTTTGGTTGCGGATGTTAAGTTGACACACTCCATAATTTATGATAAGATTTTAGCCAGCGGGGGGGATATTCTTAAAGATGTCCGGCTTTTTGATATATACACGGGGCGGGGCATTAAAAAGGGGTTTAAGAGCATATCCTACGGGTTGGAGTTTAATTCTTCCCGCAGGACTTTAAGTTCATCGGAAATAAATGAAAAGATGAACAAAATAATAAACTGCCTGGAAAAAAGCTTTGGGGTGAAATTAAGGGAAAGCTGATGAAAGGCTTTAACCAGCTTAAGGTTAATATTGATGAGCTTATGAAAAAATATGCACAGGCAAGGGAAGAAAATCATAAGTTTCGTGAAGAGAACAGGCGCTTAAAGAAAGATTTGGAATATTTTGAAAATCAGGCCGGAGAAATACCGGACATCATGCAGAAAAACAGAAAGTTGTTAAACGAAAGGCAAAAAATAGCTGAAAAAATCAATGGTGTAATAAAAAGAATAGAGGATATTGAAAAATAATCATGAGGAGTATAAAAAAGTAATATATGCCGGAAAGAGAATCAACGCAGATTGAGATATGCGGAAGGGCTTATACAATTGCAAGCGATGAATGGCAGCCCCTTTATATTAAGAAACTGGGTGAAATGCTGAATAGCGAAATCAGCAGTGTTGAGCAGGAAACCGGAACGGTAGACAGTTACAAACTCATGATGCTGGCTGCTTTAAGGATTATTGATAAAAAACTGAAATTAAGTGAATCCAAGGCAGGAAGCAGTCAGGCCATTGAAGAAGAAATAAAGAACCTTAACAACAGAATAGCAGCAGTAGTTTAACTTAACCCCTGCGGTGTTCGTGTAGAGCAGTCAAATTGAGCCTACACTTATAAATTAGGGAATCCGGGTCCCCGTTCGGTCTTGGCCGGCGGGGCAGGACAACCATTATTTGATTGAAGCTCAATTTTGATTAATTAATTACGGCATCGCGGGGGTTTTTATATAGCGGTAAATTAAACTATGGAACAGGATTTATTTGATAAGAAAATAGAAAGTCCGGAGGTTTTTGCCCGTCGGCCCTTGGCTTTTAGAATGCGTCCTCTAAGAATTGAGGATTACGTGGGGCAGGAGCATCTGCTCTCGCCCGGAAAAAAACTGGGAGAGATGATCAGGTCCGGAAAAATTTTTTCTCTTATCCTTTACGGCCCCCCCGGTTGCGGAAAGACGGCTCTCTCCGGTTTAATTGCTTCGTCTATGCGGGCGCACTCTCTTAAAATAAATGCTGTCAGTTCAGGGGTTAAGGAGATAAGGTCTATAGCAGAAAAGGCCCGCCGCAGACTTAACTCTTCTTCCAGGAGAACCCTGTTAATAATAGATGAATTTCACCGGTTTTCCAGGACCCAGCAGGAAGCTCTATTGCCTGATGTGGAAGAGGGTAATCTGGCCCTGGCTGGTCTGACCACTGAAAACCCTTACTATTTTATAGTAGGACCTCTTCTTTCGCGGACAAGTCTCTTTAAGCTTAAACCCTTAAAAAAGAAAGAAATAATTTTTATAATTAAAAGGGCTCTTAAAGACAGGGAGAAAGGGCTGGGGAAAAAAAATATTTCTATTACCCCGGATGCCTCTGATTTCATAGCAACCGGAGCCGGCGGGGATGCCCGCTATGCCTTAAATCTTCTGGAGATAGCGGCTGAAACCCTGGACTCTTCTAAAGGTAAAAAAAGTATTACCAGGGGATTTTTAGAAAAATTTTCGGTCCGGAAAAAAATTAACTATGACCGCTCCGGTTCCTCACATTATGATACGATTTCCGCATTTATCAAAAGCATGAGAGGTTCCGACCCGGACGCTGCGGTTTATTACCTGGCTAAAATGCTTCTTGCCGGGGAGGATCCCCGGTTTATAGCCCGGCGTATAGTTATATGCGCCGCTGAGGATGTGGGCAATGCTGACCCGGGGGCTTTAACCCTTGCGGTTTCGGCAATGCGGGGCGCAGAATATGTGGGTCTTCCCGAAGCCCGGATAATACTCTCCCAGGCTGCTCTTTATATTGCCTCTGCGCCAAAAAGCAATTCCTCTTATAAAGCCATAAACAGCGCTATTAAGGATATCAAGGATTCCTCCTCTTTCAATATTCCTTCTCATTTAACCCGGAGTGGAAGTTCGGACTATCTTTATCCACATGATTTTCCCGGGGCGTTTGTATCTCAAA
Organism: Elusimicrobiota bacterium; assembly: GCA_003556865.1. The sequence continues at coordinate 3,032 of PWQF01000238.1, forward strand.
AATATATGGAACCCCAGAAAAAGTTTTATTACCCTTCCGGGAGAGGGACTGAAAAGATAATAAAGGAAAGGCTTCAGGGCCTGAAAAAAAATAATGATGATTAAAGAAAAACTTAGAAATAAGCAGAGTGAGGCCAGGCAAAAATTAAGTTTTTCCCGGAAACTGATTTCGGATAGAAGGATTTTTAAGAAAATAACCGGTTCCCATATATGTAGTAAGACAGAAAA
>PWQF01000086.1 GCA_003556865.1 Elusimicrobiota bacterium
CATAAACCCTTTGGCCAGGTAGCTCCATACCAGGACCATTGCGGTGCAGGGAGCTATCCCCAGGAGGATCATTCCCGCCAGGTATTCCCCGGCCGCATCATAGGGCAGAAATGGGGCAAATATGACTCTCATAAAGAGCCAGGCAAAGAAAAACATGCTGAAAGGCTTGATACCCCAGTTTACTATTAGAGTCAGAAGAACCGGTTTAGGCGCTTTAACCGCATTTTTAACTTCACTGAAATCAATCTGGACCATAATGGGATACATCATTCCGAATAAAAGGAGAGCAATGGGAAGATTTACCCCTTCCACCGAAAGCGAGGCCAGAAAATCGGCCGCGCCGGAAAAGAGAGCGCCCAGGATAATACCGCCTGTTATGCCCAGTATAACCCATACCGTAAGATATCTTTCAAAAAAACTTATATCATATTTTTCTTTTTTAGTATTAATCTTCTTTTCTCTCCTTAAGGATTTCAGGCATTTTAATCACAAAATCCCTTATCTGGTCTCTTACCCTTCTGTAATGCTTAAGAGCCTCCTGCCGGGTCTTAGCATTTTTTGCCAGCTTGGGCGGGTCATCAAAGGATCTGTGAAAAACTTTGGCCTTCCCTGGAAAAACGGGGCAGGTTTCGTTTGCGTGCCCGCATACGGTTACAACATAATCAAACCCGTTATCCGCTAGCCCGGAAACATTTTTTGATTTATGCCCACTGATATCAACACCGGATTCAGCCATAACCTTTACGGCCAGGGGATTAAGGCCCTGAGGCCGGGTCCCGGCCGAATATGCTTCAATAATATCCCCCTTTAAATGGCGGGCCCAGCCCTGGGCCATCTGACTGCGGCAGGAGTTGCCGGTGCAGAGAAAAAGCAGTTTCATTTTTGCTTTTTTATTAATATTCATCTCCTACTCTTTACTTCCGCAAAGTTCTGCCGGGTCCCGGGAAAGTATCTTTTTTAATTCTTTCCTGTCCTCTGCGGCCTCAATAGTATGAAAAACTTTTTTTTCCAGCCATATCTTTAACTCCTTATCAATCTCACCTGAAAGGCTGTAATATACCCACCGGCCGCTTTTACGCGATTTCACCAGTCCGGCATTCTGCAAAAGGCTTATGTGACGCGAAACTGTGGCCGTTGCCAGCCCCAGCAGTTCCCTTATCTGGCATACACAAAGCTCCCTGCAGTGCATTAAAGCCGCCACGGTCCGCATGCGGCCGGGATCGGAGAGCGCCTTAACCTTATTAATCTCCGGACCCATATAATTCATTTGATTATTTCGCATAATAACTAATTATATAAAAAACAGGGACCCTGTCAAGCATCTAATTTTTCTACCGAATGCTTTAGTCCTGATTAATATTTAGAATAAAAGAGGAGAGGAACCCAAAAAGGAAATGAAAGGTTGACTTTAAGTCCGCGCAGGCAACCTGCCGGGACAAAATTATATTAGGGACTCGGGATTAAATATCTTTAATTAAATCTATATCCCAGCGAGACCCGGTGGGTCATACCCAGGTCTTCAAAAGAGGCAAACGCATAATCAAATACTATATTCTCATATACCAGGCCCATGCCGGTGGCAAGATGGCTCCAGGCATCGAGCCCTTCGGCATAAGATTTTAATCCCAGCCGTAAAGATACAAGCATATCTCCGGCCGGATAGTCAGCATTTATACCTGCATTAAATTTAAAGGGGACATCCCGGGAAAAGTTTGTCTCAGCAACCCCCTGCATATTAAAGGAACCCAAGCTGAAAGGATAAGATGCCCCAAGGCGGCCAATAAGCGGCAACGGGTCTCCCTCGTTCCTGTATTTCATCTCGGTTCCAATATTCTGAACTGAAAGGCCGGCATTTAAATCACCTATTTTTTTCATTGCGCCTATATCAACGGCAACGGCAGTTGCGTTTTCGCTGTCTATCTGGGATGTGACAAGTTTAAATGTTCCTCCAACTGAAACATCACCGATAAGGTCATCCCTGGCATATGAAACAGAAACGGCCATATCAGAAGGAGAGTAACTGCCGTCACCCTCAGAACCGTCGCTCTTATACTTATCTATCTCCCCGTAAAACAGGCCGCTCAAACCCAGTGCCATATAACCGTTAAACAGGGGAGCTCCCCCGGCAAAGTTAGAATAATTTGTGCTGTCCAGCCAGAAGGCATGCGTAACGGAAAACTGATAAGTTTTTAACGAGGCAAGCCCCGCAGGATTTGAGTAGAGGGAAAGAATATCCCCGTCTACGCCTGCATAAGCCTCTCCCATAGCTGCCGGGCGTGCCCCCACCCCGATTCGAAGGAAAGCCGCCGCGCTATCCCCGGGATCAGAATAAGCTGCTCCCGCCGCCAGAATAATACCTGTAACCGCTGATATAATTATTTTTTTATTCATATTATTTAACCACCGCAAATTTCAGAGTCTCAGACTCCCCGTCATATGTAACTACCATTATATACACGCCGGAGGCAACATTTTCCGCTTCTTCCCAGCGATAATCCCCCTCCTCCACTCCGGTAAACTCATCTACAAGTTCCCCGGCTATGTTAAATATCCTTATATCCGCGCCCTTAGGCAGCCCGGCGATAATTATACCATCTCCGCCGTCTGCTCCTCCATAGTCGCTGTCACCCGGTTTAAACGGGTTCGGATACATATAGACTTCCTTAAGGTCATCAAAGGCGACAAAAGGTTCCATAACAATTGAATATATGGAAAGGCTGCTCAGCCTGGCCTCTATCCACTTATTGGCAGGGTCTACCGTAGTATCTTCCGGCGGCACAAAATCCCAGGAGTTCGTAGTCTCGTCCAGCCGTACAATCCTAAGCGCATTAGCCTGGGCCAGTGTAAGCTCCTCATCATATTCAATCCGTATGGTTATCTTTTCCGTGGGATCATCAAAATCCGCGGATGTCACCGGATTACCTCTACTGTCAAGCAAGAGATAATTTTTCGGACTGATAATATCTACACGGTAATTATTATCAGTAAGCCTCAGTTTTTCATTGGCCTCATTGATCTTTGCGTTTTCATCAGGCAAGAGATCCTTAATTAAGGCATAAACCGGCTTTGCTGCCGGGGGCACCGTAAGATTAACCCTTCCGCCTGCAACATTCTCGGTCTGTTCAATCTTTTCCGATACTTTAAGCTCAACGGCTTCAGTTTCAGCTGAATCGTCAGACTCAGTTTCATGTCCGGCTATATCCCTTACAGTGAACCTGTAATAATAAGTAGTTCCCGTAAGAAGAC
>PWQF01000224.1 GCA_003556865.1 Elusimicrobiota bacterium
GAGGCGGAGCTTGCCCTTTTCTTTAAGTTTAGTGCGGAACCCGGAGCGGTATATAAGGGCATAAAGTATGAGAAATACGGTAAATATCGTAGCCGTGGCCAGGGGGCTTATGATTATAAGGGTGATGAAGATAAGGGTTATTACCACCAGGTCTATTATTATCTCAAGGAGGGGGAGAAGGAAACTCTTTGTAAGCTCCTGGACCTCGGCCAGGACGTTCTTGTTCAGGTCGGCGGTATTCTGGCGCAGGAAATAGGAGTAAGGCATTGACATATACTTATTCAGGAGTGAGGAGGAGAGCCTGTGGTTCTTCCTCCAGGCAAAGCGGGTCTTAAGCCATATGGCAAGTATTGATATGAGGTTCCCCACTACTATAATGGCAAGCATAAGAACCCCGGCGGCTATTATAAAACTCCTTACGCTCTGGAACCCGAAAAAAGAGTAAATAGCGGATAGTATCCGGCTTTCACTTATTATCCCGGGGTTCATTACCAGGCTTATAAACGGAATTACCGAAGCCACCCCGAGGGCCTGGAAGAGGGCCATCAGAAGCGCCGCGCAGATTATACCCCCGAACTGCCACCTCTCCCGCCTGCTGAAGAGACGGGAGAGTTTAGAGATAAAATCAAGCTTTGACTTTATTTTCACTTTCTACCTTTTTCCGGCAGCCGGATGCCGGGATTTTTTAGCCGTTATTCTCTTTTTTTGAGGAAAAAAACTCAAAAACAAATGCCAGGACAAGGGCCATAAAAAGAGACAGAACAGCAGCCAGGGCCGTATTCCTTTTCAAGGGCCGGCTCTCCTTTTCCGCATCCTCAATGGCTAAGGGTTCCCGGGCCTGCGCCCTGAGGTTATCCATTTCAACCCTCATTCTGCTTAACTTAATTTTTTCTCTTCCTATCTCTTCTTCAAAAGAGCGGTAAAGAGGGTGTATATCCCGGGTGACCATAAGTTTGCCCTCCAGTCTTTTCCAGATATCGTTATCTTTTTCCATATCTAAAAGGGCGTAATCATCAACTATGGCCCTTTTAACTATACGGTATTTAGGGTAATTTTCCAGCTCCTCCCCCATAGATTCCAGAAGCCGGCTTATGCGCCTCATCTCACACTCTTTTCTTTCTTCAAGAAAATTAGTTTAATTTTCTATCCATATTTTCACCGCTTCCGTGGCCAGGTCGGGATGGGGGGCGCCTACCGAAAGAGAAATAAACGAAGCTCCCCTGCCGCTCTCCGCCTTAAAATCCAGCCCCTTAAAATTTTCTTCACCCAGAGTCTCTTTTAACTGTTCCATTAGCTCCAATGAAGTAATCCTTTCAATTTGGGACGGGCGATCATAAGCCACAAACAGCTCTCCCCGGGCCCTGTAGATTGGGGGCTTGAGAAGAGTCAGGACAACGCCCAGGGAGGTGAAAAGAACTATAAAGAGGATTATAAATGGAAGACGCCTTTTTATAACCTCCGCAAGCTCTCTTAAATCAATTTCGTCATCATGGATAACCTGGTTCATAATAATATTCTCCTTTTCTTATTTTATCTCATCCGGCAGCAGTTCAATAAGATCTCTTATTTTTTGCTGCATATCCTTTACCTTATCTATCCTTTTACTGTAAAAGTCCATATTACGGGAGCTTTCTTCTTCTTTAATCTTTTTTTCCATACCCGCAGTCTCCCTTTTAAGTTCCTCCATGCGTCTAAAAATCCCTTCCTTGATCCTCCGGGCAACTACCGAAAGCGCATCAATATTGGGAGAGTAGTAATCTTTCCTGGAGTTATCAACCCATACCTTTTTTACCGCTCCCCAGGATTCCAGGGTCCGGACATTGGTTGAAGCTGACCCCTTGCTTATATCAAGTTTTTTAACCATCTCATTTAAAGATACCGGCCGGGGAGACATATAGAGAAGGCCGTATATCTGGCCGGCAATGGGGGAAAGACTGAAGCGGGAGGCAAGCATACCGGCAGCCTGGGCAAACTCTGTCTGGATGTTGTTATTATTTTTATTCATAACGTTTAATATGTTTTAAATGATAATAACATTACTTCTGCCGGTTGTCAACAGGCGTTGCTACTGCTTAATAAAACTGCGGCTGTATCCGAAGGTCTCAAAATCTTCCCGGTAAAGACGGTATATTATATCGGACGCATTATGAGTATAATATTTTAAAAGTTTATCCGAGGCCCCGGTAGGCACCCCTAAGCGCGCAGTTATCTTTCTTCCCTTTAGGGCCTCAACCCTGGATGCCACAGTATTGAAATCCTCCTCTATATTTTCAACTCTTCCCGTAAAATCAAACTCTTTTGGGGGAATTACCAGAAGAGAGGTCTGGGGGGCCCAGTGGCGGTCCCGGTAAAGGCCTCCTTCATCCAGGTAACGGCAGAAATCATAAAAAGAGGGGCTGGTGCCGTATTTTTTTAGGAGGCCGGGCGCTTTTTTTAAATATTTTTTTCTTTTTTCAGGGTCTATTCTTATCTTTTCCAGGTAGGCGGAAAGTGTCCGGCGGTAGGGGTTGCGCACAAAAAGGAACTTAAATATATTCCCCATTTCTTTAAATTCACCTCTTTTCAGTTCCGAAGGGCACCGGTGGCTCTTTTTATATCTTTTTGAAATCTGAAGTTCAGAAATATTTTCTTTATCTTTGTTACCTTCGGAAAGGGCTGCCATAAGGGTTGTGTTGGCAGACTTGGGGATGCGGTTATAAAGGAATTTTCTTTTAATGTCTATTACCGCTTCGCTGTTTGCAACGTTCAGGGGAGTGCGGCAGAAAGGAAGGGTGAAGGGGGAGTAACGCCTGTAAAAGTTTTTATATTTTTTAAAATAATAACTGTAAAAAGGGGTAAAAATAGGGTAAAGCCAGTAACTCTTTGTCTTTTTTATAAACGCCTTTCCCCTTCTTATTTTAAATTTTAAGCCCTGCCTGTTCAATTTAAATCAGATTTAAACTTCTCTTCCAGGTCGGGGGAATAGCCGAGGGTTTTGAAATCCTCAAGGTATAGGCGGGATACTATTTCTGCAGACCGGCTGTCATAATATTTATATACCTTATCTGAAGCGCCGGTGCATATACCAACCCTGCCCGGTATCTTTTTCCCCTTTAAGCTTTTAACATTCTCCGTTACTGCCTGAAAATCTTTTTCAATTGTTTCAATCTTACCTATAAAATCAAACTCCTGGGGAGGCAGGACCATAAGGGAAACCTGGGGAGCCCAGTGTTTGTCTTCATATAAACCGCCGGATTCAAGATAA
>PWQF01000144.1 GCA_003556865.1 Elusimicrobiota bacterium
CACTCTATGCTTATCCCCCACAGGTTTCTGTCTATGGAATATTTCCCTCCGCCCTTATCCTCTATGGAAAGCCCTTTTTCCCTAAGGTAATCCAGCTCTTCTTCCCTTGATTTCAAATCCCACTCCCGGACAGGGGCAATTACCTTAAGAGAAGGGGCCAGTGCGGCCGCGGCCAGTTCAAACCTCACCTGGTCGTTTCCCTTTCCCGTGCAGCCGTGGGATATGGCGTCGGCGCCGGTTTCAATGGCTATCCTAACCATCTCTCTTGCTATAAGGGGGCGGGCAAGGGCGGTGGCAAGCAGGTAACCGTCCTCATATACAGCCCCGGTCCTGAGAGACGGAAAACAGAAGTTTTCAATAAACTCCTCCCGGAGGTCTAAAAAATAAAAATCGTCGGCACCGGCAGCGCGCGCCCTCTCCCTGAGAACCTCTTTATCCTCGGAAACCCCTAAAAGGGCGCAGAAAGCCGTCACCGAAGCGCCGTATTTCTCTTTCAGGTAAGGTATTATGCAGGTGGTATCAAGTCCCCCCGAATAGGCAAGAACAATTTTCATTAAATTTTCTCCTTAAGGTAGTTTTTAAATTTTTCCACAACTTCACTTATATCGCTCTTCTCTATAATATAGGGTGGAAGAAACCTGAGAACATTTTCAGCGGTGCAGTTTGCCACAACCCCCTTATCCAGAAGATACTTAACCCCTTCCGCGGCTCCGGAAGCAAGTTCAACCCCTATCATCAACCCCCGGCCCCGGACATCCCTGATAACGGGATATTCTTCTTTTAACTCTTTTAGGGAGCTTATAAAAAAATCGCCTTTATCTCTTATATCACTCAGCATCGGCTCATCCACCGCGCGGCATACAGCCAGTCCCGCCGCGCAGGCAACAGGATTTCCCCCGAAGGTAGAACCCTGGTCCCCGGGCCGGGCATCCCGGCTTAACTCCCGGTTAAGGATTACCGCCGAAAGAGGAAGCCCCCCTCCCAGGGCCTTGCCCATAACCGCTATATCCGGTTTAATCCCATAATGCTCGTAAGCCATAAAAGTCCCCGTCCTTCCCAGGCCTGTCTGAACCTCGTCTATTATCAGGAATATTCCTTTTTCATCGCAGATTTTCCTGAGACCCCTTATAAATTCCATCTCCCCCACGTTTACGCCCCCCTCTCCCTGTATAACCTCTACCAGCAGGGCACAGGTCTTAAAACTTATCCTTTCTTCAGCAGAGGCCAGAAAATTAAAATCGGCATAGGAAAACCCCGGCGGCATAGGCCCCAGCCCCTCCCTGAATTTTTCCTGGCCGGTAGCTGCAATTGCTCCCAGAGTCCGGCCGTGAAAAGAATTTTTAAAGGAAATAACTTCATATCTATCCCCACCGAAATATTTCCGGGCGGATTTTATTGCGCACTCAACTGCCTCGGCACCCGAGTTTGCAAAAAAGAGGCTCCCGGGGTAGTTCTTTTCAACCAGAAAAGAGGCCAGCTTTTCCTGGTACTCCTCACGGAAAAGGTTGCTGAGGTGTATATACCTGGAAGCGGCTTCATTAATACTGTCAAGAACTTTTCCGGAACGGTTTCCAAGCACATTAACCGATATCCCCGAAAAGAAATCAAGATATTTTCTTCCGTCCCTTCCATAAAGATACTTGCCTGAAGCCTCTATTATGTCCGGCCCGTATTTTCTGTAGACATTCAGCAGTCTGCTCATATAACCGTTGTTCCCTTTTTTCCCTTAAAATCTATCATATTTATCTTTTCAACCCCCCCCTCCAGGGCCTTTAATGAAGCCTGAAGCTTGGGAATCATACCTTCGGATACCACCCCCTCCGATATAAGGGACGGTATATCTTCTGATTTTATATTTTCCGCCAGCTGGCCTTCCACTAAGACCCCCCCGGTAGAGGTTATAAAATTAAGCTCCCGCGCACACGCGGCGCAGGCCAGGGCGGCGGCAAAAAAATCGGCATTCACATTAATAGCTTCACCCTTTTCCGATGAGCATACCGGGCTTAGGACAGGCACAACACCCTTATCCATAAGGGCCCTGATTAAAAAAGTATCTATATTTTCTGTTTCCCCCACCCTGCCCAGCGAGGGGTCAAGAATACGGGCAGAGCCGATACTGCAGTCACGGCCGCTTATCCCCGCAGCCCTAAACCCGCTACGGGTAAGGGCTCCTGTAATTGCCTTATTAACCCTGCCGCTTAAAACCATCTCCACCACTTTTATTTCCTCTTCCCCGGTTACCCTCTGCCCCCGGTTAAATACAGTTTTCAGCCCGAATTTATCAAGCCAGTATGTTATCTGGCCCCCGCCCCCGTGAACCAAAAGGCTCTTTCCCGGCAGTATATGTTTTTTAAGTCGGAAAATTAAACTTTCCGCCAGGGCAAGGTCCCGCAGGGCCGCTCCGCCCAGCTTAAAAATATTAACTTTTTCTTTCATACTGTGCTATTATATAATTTTTCATCGGGGATTCAACTATTTACCCTCTTATTTTTAAACTGCTCCGGCTTTTGACTGCCGCTATTTTATCTGCTAAAATCCGGGTATGAAAAAGATACTTATAGTTGAGGATAATATCTCTACCAAGCAGATTTACCGTGATTTTCTTGACCGGTTTGAAAATATAGCCCTTTACGAGGCCTCGGACGGTATAGAAGGCTTTGAAAAGGCAAAAGAGATAACTCCCCACCTTATAGTTCTGGACAACAGGATGCCGGGCCTTTCCGGGGAACAGACCGCCAAAAAATTAAAGGCCCACCCCCGGACATCTAAAATACCTCTAATAATGGTAACTTCCATGCAAATGCATCCCAGCCAGGTTGAGCTTATAAAACTTGACGTAAATGAATTTATACAGCACCCCCTGAACCTCTGGGATTTTCAGAAAACCGCGGAAAAATATATAGGGCCTTTCAGCGAAATAACCCTGGACCCTTAACCCCTTTTTTAAAACCGGCTCTTATCTCTTTGACTTTTTTTCCTTTATCTGTAGAATAAAAGTAAGAGTAGGCTGTTTAATAAAAAAATAAATATTATGAAAAAAATACTTATTGTTGAAGACGATCCTTCCCGGGTGGAGCTCTACCAGCTTCTTTTCAAGAGGTTTAAGAATATTATGGTGTATACTGCCCCGAACGGAAACGAGGGTTTAGAGAAAGCCGGCCAGATTAAGCCTGACCTTATAATACTTGACAACAGGATGCCGGGCCTGCCGGGTGAAATGGTGGCAAAAAAACTTAAATCC
>PWQF01000106.1 GCA_003556865.1 Elusimicrobiota bacterium
AGCTGCCCCGGGATGGGGTGGCGGGAAAAAAAGGATCCCCTTCTCCATCACCGGACCTTTTTTCCATATCTGAAGGAACGCTGAGAGAACGAAACATAATTCCCATAGTTCCTCTGGTTAGGGGGATTACTCCGGAAGCAAAACTGTTATTTATACCGCTTATCCATTTACTGTAGCTTATTCCCGCCCGGTACTCTCTATGCCCGGCAAGATATGAAGGGTTATACCACATAGCGTATGCATCAGGGGATCGGCCCGCTTGAAATTCTCCCATGGCGCTGCCTCTTGCCCCGGGCGATATTTTAAGAAAAGAGGCCGCGGTAGAACCGGCCCGGGGGTGAATGGAGTAATCCCCAAAAGAGTTAAGGGAAAAGAGAGATACTGTTAATATTATAAATAACCCTGTTTTTTTCATTTTATTACCGCCGTTCTTTTTATAACCTCGTCTTCCCTGCTGCCGGAGGAAGCCTGGATCCTGTAAATGTAAACTCCCGAGGCAATGGAAGAGATATCCCATTCTATCTCCTGCCATTTTCCGGCATCTGCGGTTTCATAGGATCTTCTGATCCTTCCTACCGGATCACCAGCCACATTAAATATCTCAATTTTAATATCAGCTGCTTTTTCCAGAAGAAATTTAAATACGGCTTCGGAGCCGGAAGCCGGGTTAGGATAAGTGTAGACATTTTCCTTATTTATGATATTTCCGCGGGAAAGATGCTGCCCTATTCTGAAATATGAGAACCTTTCCACCAGGGCATTAACCTGCCCTGCTGGAATATTCACTTCTGAAGTATTTACCATCCTCCAAATATCATCCTGCACATCATACCAGTAAACTCTCAGCAATTCTTCCTGTAAATGGGAAATATTCCCATTACCGTATGAAAGCTCCAGCCTGACAGGCTTACTGAACTTCTGAACAGGGTCTATTGAAATTGACCATGCAAGAGAAGAAGGGAGCCAGGAAGTCAGGGCCGGGGCCCGGGGTATTGATTCTGTCCCCAGCGGCTGCATCTTTACTTTTGCATCTTTTTCCAGGGCCCCCGCCGGAAAAAAGATACCGCTCCCGCCGGGCAGGCGCACCCACCCCCCCTCCTCTGCAGGTATATCAAACCATACAAAGGACTCATCTATATACCCGGAGACGATCTCAGAGTTTTTCGACTCGCTGAGGGAATCAAAACTTCTTATAAGATAGTAATAGGTTGTAAAAGGCTCTGCTTCCGAATCAATAAAAAGATCTCTTCCAAAAGTAACTGAATCCAGGGGAGCATTAAAATTAAAAGCTGAAGTAGCCTTTTCTGCCCGGTATATATTATACCCCTCAACATCATTGTTTCCATCCCCGTCATCAGGTGATTTACTCCAGGAAAGCATTACCCCCCCTCCCTGGACTGTTTCTGCCTTAAGGTCAAAAGGCGGAAGCGGGGGGTTGTCAACAACAACATCCCTGAAAGCTCTTCCGGTTTGATTTCCGCCCTCCACTCTTAATTTCAGGGTATATAACCCGTCCTTAAGGTTACTTACGTCCCACTTTCCCAGATCCGAGCTGTTTACTTTGACCTGGGAAGAGGTAATTAAACTCCAGTTTGAAGGAGAAGAATCTGCAGCATATAATAAATCATACTTTTCAAAATCATCCGCACGGGCAGTACCTTTTATACTGTTCCCCTTACCGCTTAAGACACCTCCGGTAGCCGGACCGGTTATGGCTGCTGCGCCCTTTGACTTAAAGAGAGCAGCTTTACCGGAATCAGTTACAACAGCTAAGTATCCGTCAGATACTGCCGGGGAGAGAATCATTGAGTTTGTTGAACCGGAGATATCAAAATCAAGAGCTGTATCGCCCGATTCAATACCCGCCGCAGGATTATCCGAAGTATAAAAACCTTTAAGATAGCCCTGCTCGGTGCCGCTATATACTATCCCGTCCGTATAAACCGGGGTAGGCTGAAAAGATTTATCCCGGGATTCGGCTAACTCCCTCTTCCAGTTAAGTTCAAGGGTTTTGGCATCAAGGGAGTAAAGAACCTGAACGGTAGAAGATATTACAACATAAACGTTGCCGTCTTCCCCAAGCGCTACGGAAGAAGTATATACACCATCACCTCCCGTATTAAGCGGTACTGATTTCGAAGAAGTAAACCCGCTGGTATTAAGTGAGTAAATCTCTCTTAAGGTATCGCCGGGCGCAAAATATAAAATACCCCCGGAGGCAGAGAGAGAAGAAGTCCTGAATATGCCGGTATCAGTGGAAAAGACCCTTAATTTATTAAGTTTCCTGTCAAACTCATAAACGTTACCGTCGTTAGCGGCAGCGTAAATACGCCCGTTATGATAAAGAGGAGAAGACCATACCGGCTGACCCACGTGAAAAACATTTTTAATGCTCTCTGTTTTCCTGCATATCCTTAAGATATCGTTTTCGGGCCAGCCTCTTCCCAGGTATATATCGTTCTCCAGGACAAGGGGAGAAGATGGGCTTCCCGCGTCGAGATCATATATATTTTTAATAGATCCTCCTCCCGTATCCAGTTCAAAGAGTTTACCGGGTAATGTGAATACAAAACCGCTGCCGCTTCCCATATCCAGAACGGGAGTGGATTTTATATCATAGCCCAGCGACTCTATTCCCCTCAGGTCTCCGCTCTCAAGGTCAAAAGCGTAAATATTACCGGCCCTGTCAGCGGTGATAACTATACCGTCAGAAATAACCGGAGACGCCGCAGCCGGGTTTCCCATATCATATTCCCATATTTTTTCAGGCTGGTACAGCCACTGCCTGCTGTTGGATGTCCGGGAATTATTTCCTAAAAATACCGGCCAGTCAGCACGGGCAAAAATAGAACAGAAGAGAAAAATAATAGGCAGCAGAAGAATTCCTCTGTTTACATTAAGCTTTATTCTCTTTTTATTTTTTCTTTTCATCTCTTTAAGGTCCTATGTTTATCGCATGAACACGGCCGTCGGCTGTTCCCATTATAAACCTCATTTTTCCGGTGGCAGAATCAAGACCTGTTGTTATATCGGAAGTTACAGCTGCTCCCAGGAAAAACGGGAACCCTTCCCTCATACTTTTTCCATCATTAAGGGAAACGGCGTAAAAGTATCCCCTGCTGTCCCCGAAATAAATATAATCTTCTCCCTCCCCTATACCTATATCATTCCCCCTGAGCATAACAGGAGTTGTCCTTACCG
>PWQF01000201.1 GCA_003556865.1 Elusimicrobiota bacterium
ACCCTTCCGCTACAGGCCCCCCCCCCGCCAGGATCATCCGGTTCATTCCCCCGGATATATCTTTTTTAAATGTATCGGGATTGCCGGCGCTGTAAATTTTATACCGGTAAGAATAACTCATATCGTAATCACTTCTGAAGCCGGCCCCTATATTCATAAAACCGGCGGGAATCATAATAGCCGCGGCGGGACCCCTGTATACAGAAGATGACGAATATTCTCTTTCATCCATAACCGCTTCGCTTAAATAGTCCGCACCCATTGCAGCCACCATACCCCTGGGTCCGGAGAGCATTGCGGGGTTATAAAATACCGCCCCGGCTCCGCCGGCAGAAGCAACTGAAGCCCCTCCCAGGGAAAGAGTCCGCCCGTCTGCCCAATAGACCGGTTCTCCGGGCAGTGCTTGGTTTCTTACCTGACCGGCTGCACCGGGGTTGCTCCACGAGGCCGCCGGAGACGCCCCTGCCAGGGCCGCGCAGACGCTAACTGCTGTTAATATTAAAAATTTCATTATATATTTTCCTCCCTTACCACGACATATCATACTGAAGAGCAAAAATACTTCTATGCTCTCCCTCCGCGCGGGGCTCATATTCAAGCTCCATCCTTATCTTAGAGTTCCTGGAAAAGGTGATTTCCGGCCTTAAAAGAAGACCTATACCGTGGCCGGCTTCCTGGACAAAAATCCTTGAAAGCAGTAAAAACTCGCTGCTGGCCCTGTACCTTAACTCCCCGTAATTTCCGCTTACGTTATCCCCCAGGCGCTGGTCCCAGTTATCTATATAACCTGTCTCCTCAAATACGGCCCGGCGCAGCCTGAATACTCCCCTGAGGCGTATCCTGTCCGAAGCCCTGTGAGTAATTTCCATACGGTGGGAAATATCCCTCATAGGCGAATACCTTACGCCGACAGTGCGCCAATCCCGGCTGAGGTTATAATTACCTGTATACCTTATCAGAAATTCAGGAGTTATATCCCAGGAATGACGCAGCCTTAAATATAGTTGTGACGTATTTGCATAAAAAATTCTTACACTCTGGCTGTCCCGGACAAATCTCTGGTCCAGCTGCCTGATAATTTCGTGGTATCTTATTTCAGCCTGAGTAAACATATCCCGTGTATGCTCAACCCTCCCCCCCAGGCCGTACCGTATCTGGTTGCGCCCGTTATAGGTGGCATCATATCCTTCCCCCAGCAAATCATAATAATCATAGTCCACATTCCAGTAATAGGCCCAGAACTGGCCATTGGGATGGTCTGAAACCATAGTGAGGCGCAGGGCGCTGCCGCTGTCCCAGTACCAGTCCCTTCCCTCTTCCCATATGCGGGCATTGTTATCATCATAAAAAGCATCAAAGGTATGGTACCTGCTGAGACCCCAGTCAATAAGTAAACGTAAATTCCTGTAGGTATATTCAGCCTCCAGATCAAGGACCTGTATCTCGTCCCCCCGAAAATGTCGGAAATCCGCCTCCGGGTCTATAACCCTGCTAAATTTCTTCCTGTATCCTCCGGCTCCCATAACCAGTCCCGCCCCGATATCCCTCCGCACTATCCCCCCGTAAAGGGTTTCGTTAAGGTAGGGAGGCTCAAATATAGGATAGTTTCCGGTATAATAAAGCGACCTCTGGGTAACTCCCACCGAACCGTCATAGGGGTTGATTTTTCCTACCGCAAAAGCCTTATCGGAAACAAAAAGTAGAGCATCCCACCCCCCCCTTCTCAGCTCTGCCGCCGCGCCGTAAAAGCCGCTGTTTATCGCCGGACGATCATCTAACCTCAGCCCCCTTAGGCGCCTGGTGCGGGTAAGGGCCCGGAAATAATCCAAACGGTAACTTCCCAGCACAACCGTATCAAGCAAAGATATATTTCGGAGAAGAAGATAGCGGGATCCCAGAAAATAGTTGGTGAAGTTTGCGTAGCTCAGCGAACGGGAGCCGTCATAATCCGGAGGCCAGTGAGCAGAGGCCTTCCTCCTCATCTGAAGACCCAGTTCAAACCGGTTGCCGTAGCGGAGCCTGTAGCGGCCTTCCACCTGTAGGGGATAATGGTATTCCGGTTCCAGGTCAAAATAATAATCATGATACGGATGCCTGACTTCGGTCTTCAGGCGCAAATCCCCGTGAAACCTTACCGGCTCCCGCTCATCCAGGACCGTAATGAAAGCAGATATCCTGTCAAACCTGTAAGGACCCACTATTTCCCTTATATCCCTCACGGAGGTAAAACCCCTCATTTCACTTCGGAGAGATAATATGGCATTAGCTGTCTGGCTGTCTATATAAGGAAGCTCCATAAGCTGGGAATAGACCGCGGTATTAAGGTCCAGGGGGCTGGCCCTGTATGCCTCCAGCCTTGAAATATCAACGTCCAGATCAAGGAAATACTCCTCTTCCTCCTCTTCCATTATTTCAAGATCCTCAATAATCTCAGCAGCCCTGAGGTCGGAGGGGGGAGTAATTATAAGGTAGGGAGTGATCTCTTCAAGAAGCTCCCTGTCTATCCCTTCAACTTCAATAAGTTCGCTTACGGCATTAAAAAAATTAACTCTTTCCCTATGAGCAACAATCTCCAGGGCAAGTTCCCGGGAAATACCGGGCAGCTGCTGAAACCTGGAAGCAGCAGCCCTGTTTACATCTACCAGTGGTATTCTCCGGGCCCTCACCCCCGCTGCTGAAAATAAGAGCAGATATGCAGCTAAAAGAAGGATAGAGGCTACCCCTCTTCTTTTGGTTCCCGGAAAAGATTTTACCATTTTTATTTTATTACCGCCGATTCCCTGAGAGTTTCAAGAAGTCTCCTGTTCATACCCGGAACCCTAAGCAGTTCATCCCACTGGCTGAAATCCCCCGACCTTTCCCTGTAGCGTACAATATTCCGCGCTATTGTCCGGGGTATTCCCGAGCGAGTGATATCTATTTCTGAAGCTTTATTTATATTAATTTTTTCAACTTCCGGTTCGGGCTCCGGTTCAGGCTCAGGCTCGGGTTCCGGTTCGGGTTCCGGTTCAGGTTCCGGTTCGGGCTCAGGCTCGGGTTCGGGTTCGGGCACCGGTTCAAACTCAAACTCCATCTGGCGGGGGTCCGGTCTGCGGGAGGGTACTTCTTCCGGGTCCACCGTCAGGTAGGGAGAAAAGCGGTCAACCATTGAACGGGTAAACCCGTAAACTCCCATAAGCTCCCTCACCTCTCTGAAAG
>PWQF01000283.1 GCA_003556865.1 Elusimicrobiota bacterium
GCTGTACTGCTCTGAAACGCTCATTGCCTCAAACCAGATCTGGCTGGCAAGAAGTCTGGCATCATCATAATCCAGGCTCTCCATATAACTCAGATAAGCCTGCTGCGATACCGAATCGGCTATAACACCCTTAAGCATCTGCTTCATATCAGCATCCACATAGGCTGCCACGGACTCAAGGGTTTCAAGCTTGCTGCGCAGAGCAGGATCAAAAGATCCTTCAGAACTATCGTATTCAAGAAGACCCTCTATAAGATCCTCGTAAGATATCCCGGATATGATTTCGGCAATACCCTCATCAGCGCGGCCGGTTAAAAGCGACTCATAAATATTTTTAACTTCATTTTCTCTATCTTCTCCGTAAATATTATCTTTTTTAATTATGAGGCTTTTCCCGGTCATTTCTGCCGGCTGTTTTATATCAAGTATATCCAGGCTTGTTGCGGCCACATCATAGAGGGCGCCTTTTTCTCTAAGAAAAACTTCTCCTAGTTTTTTATGAGGGTCAAAGAGTATACCCGGGACAGGATTAAGGGTATGGGAAGTCTTAAAATCATCCGCCATATATTCGGCATTTCCGTGATCTGCAACTATAAGTGCGGTCCCCCCTTTTTCTTTTATTTCATTTAATAGCGTTCCCAAACATTCATCAACTGTTTCCACGGCCTTCACAGCAGCTTTTAGATCCCCTGTGTGCCCCACCATATCCGGGTTGGCATAGTTTGCAACTATAAACTTAAATTCTCCCTCCCTTATTGCCTTTGCCAGTTCTCCGGTGAGCTGATTGGCAGACATTTCCGGCTTAAGGTCATAGGTAGCAACTTTGGGGGAGGGAATCATTATTCTTTTTTCATTTCTGAACGGCTCTTCCCGGCCTCCGTTAAAGAAAAAGGTGACGTGGGCATATTTTTCGGTTTCGGCTATATGCAGCTGGTTTAACCCTTCTTCAGATACAACCTGGCTCAGGGTTTTACTTATTTCCTCCGGCGGAAATATTACGGAAAAATCTTTAAACTCATAAAAACTTTTATCGTGTTCTGTCATACTGACCCACCTGACTGCCGGTTCTTTTTCCCTTTTAAAGGAATCAAAACCTTCTTCCATAAAGGCGCGGGTTATCTCCCTTGCCCTGTCACCCCTGTAATTAAAAAATAATACCGCATCCCCGTCTTTAATTGTAACCTGTGATTCATTTTCACCTGAAATAAAGACCGGTTCCATAAACTCATCGGTTATATTTTCCCGGTAGGATTCGGTAAAGGCATCCCCGGCACTTGTAAAATGGGCACCCTTGCCCCCGGTATACAGATCGTATGCCTTTTTGACCCTATCCCACCTCTGATCTCTGTCCATTGCATAATAACGTCCCACCACGCTTGCGATTTTTCCGGCTCCGACCCTGTCGATTTCATCTTGAAGTTCTTTTATCCACTTTATGCCGCTTTGGGGATGTGAATCCCGGCCGTCGGCAATAGCATGAACATAAACATCCTCCAGGCCCTTTTCCCGGGCAAACTGAAGCAGCGAATAAAGATGGTTTACATTTGAATGAACTACCGCGTTTGAAATCAGTCCCATCAGATGAAGCCGGGCTCCTGTATTTTCCTTTAAATAATCTGCCAAATCCGTTAGAGCTTTATTTTCAAAAAACGAACCGTCCCCGATACTTTGATTAATTCTTACCACATCCTGCTTTACTATCCTGCCCGCCCCTATATTCAGGTGCCCAACTTCCGAATTGCCCATTTCCCCCTCCGGCATACCCACATCCCCTCCGGAAGCGCTTAGCATAGAAGAAGGAGAGGATGCAGCCAGGGCGTCCATATTCGGCGTAGAAGCAATTGATATTGCATTATTATTCTCCCGGTCATTGAGGCCCCAGCCGTCAAGTATTAAAAGTAGAAGCGGGCTGTCATACCCGGAACTTTCAATCTTTTTTACTTTTTCCTTACTGCTTACTGTATCTATCCCGGTTATGGGGCGGGCCTGAAGGATCCGGATATTTTCAGATGAATCCACGCAGAACTCAATATCAAGCGGAATACCCAGGTGATCCTGAGCCTTCCGGGCTTTAAGGGCCAGTTTTTTAATAAGTTCGGGGGAAACAGATTTTTCAGCTGCCCCTCCTTTATCTCTGCTCTCATATTCCGGTGAAAAACTTATATCATCTCTTCTTATCCTGTAGAGGGAGGCTTTTACTTTACCGGAAACTATATCCTGGGGGCTGTACCCCTCAGCAGCTGAAACATTGCCTATATTAAGAAGCATTTCGTCCCAATTTCCCTCCAGTGAATTTGCAGTAAAAATTACTCCGGCATATTCGGCTTCTGCCATTTTTTGGATAAGAACCGCCTGCTCAATATCAGGGCTATCTATTCCGGCCTCCTCCCTGTAGCTTACAGCCCTTTCATTCCAGGCAGAAGCCCATACGGATTTTACAGCTTTAACCAGTTCATCTTTACTCTTAACATTTAAAAACGAGTCCAGCTGTCCGGCAAAAGAAAATTGCTCAGAATCCTCTCCCTGAACTGATGACCTGACCGCAAAACCGCCCTGATGCTTACTAAATTCCGAAGAGAGTATGTCAGTTACTTCAGCAGGCATATCCGCTGATATAATAAGCTTTTTTATATCCTCTGATTTTTCACCGGAACTTTTTTGGCTTTTTATTATTTCACTTATCTTTTCTTTTAAATTATTTTCCTTCAGGAAAAGATTAAATGCGTTTACGGTAAGTATAAACCCGGGAGGGATATTAAATCCCCGTCCGGAGAGCTCACCTAAATTTGCGCTTTTGCTTCCTATATAGGGTTCATAGGCCTTTCCGGCCTGCTCCAGGGGGATAATTAAGCCGGGCTCTTTGGGGGGACGGCCAAACAACTCCTCTTCCGGGCGGGGTTCAAACTCTTTTAGTTTTAATCTGTAAAAATCGCGGGTTTCCCTTATAAAACCTTCATCCTTAAATGAATAATCTGTCTTTAAAAGTTTAGAAACAAGTCTTTTAAAGAAGCTGTACCTGAACTTCAGCTCCGCCGGGGAAGAGCTCTTTTGAATCAGGCCCGCCTCTTTCTTAATCCGGGAGACCATATTTTCGGTATCCAGGGCCAAGAGGCCCTCTATTTTAGGAGACAGTTTAACTATTTCATTTTTTAATTCCCCCATCTCTTCTTCACTTATCCCTGGATTTTCC
>PWQF01000199.1 GCA_003556865.1 Elusimicrobiota bacterium
CCCCTCCACCCGGCGGGATTCGGCAAGAAAATCTGTTGATTCGCAAACCGGACCCACTATATCAGCCTTCATCTCTTCTCCCTGCCTGAGGGCAGGTATAATCCTGTGATAAGAGCCGTAAAGGGAGGGGCGGACAAGGTCATTAAAACCGGCATCTACAATAACAAAATTCTTTTGGGGGCTTTTCTTTACATAGTTTATCCGGGTAAGCATAAGGCCCCCGTCCCCGCAGACAGACCTTCCCGGCTCCAGGACCAGTTTTTCGGGCCTCTCCTTAAAAATACCGGAAATTTCACCGGCTATATCGGCAGGGGAAGGGGGGAATGTCCCGTCATAATTTATCCCCAGGCCTCCACCTATGTCTATATAACTTAAATCTATCCCCTTTTCCCTGAGCCTGTCAGAAAAAAGGCAGGCCTGGCGGGCAGATTCTTTTATCGGGTCGGAATTTGTCATCTGGGAACCCACGTGAACGTGAACCCCTTTCACGGAAATATTTTTCATAGAGGCGGCTTTAAGGTAAAGGTCAAATGCCTCGTCCGGGGGTATGCCGAACTTGTTTTCCTTAAGCCCCGTGGATATGGAAGGATGGGTGCGGGGATCTATATCGGGGTTTATCCTGAAGGAGATTCCCGTATCCTTGGATAAAGAAGAAGCCGCAGACGCTACCGTTTCCAGTTCCTGGGCGCTTTCAATATTTATAAAGCATATGCCTTCCCTTACCGCCATTTCAATTTCGGCGGCGGTTTTTCCCACTCCCGCAAAAACTATTTTTCCGGGGTCAATTCCCGCTTTCAGGGCCAGGTAAAGCTCTCCTCCCGAAACGACATCCGCCCCCGCGCCCATTAGAGACAGGATTTTAAGTATTTTTCCGCTGGAGTTTGCTTTCAGGGCAAAACATATCATTGCCTCTATATCCCTAAAAGAACGGGAATATTTAAGGAAGTTCTCTTTTATTTTCCTGGCGCTGTAAACATAAAGGGGTGTCCCGAATTCCCGGGCAATCTCTTTAAGGCTTAACCCCTCGTAATAAAGTGTATCTCCCCTGTACTCCAGCCCTTTCTCATTAAGATTCATCTATTTTATCTCCCCCTATTTCTCCCAAACGGCGGCCGGAGGCTTTAATATGATCAATAAACTCAAAAACATCTTCGGTTATCTCCGGTAAAAATTCTTTTAATTCATCAATTTTAAACTCTGAAAGCGATTCATACCCTTTCTTAATACCTTCCCTTACCAGGGCACCGGTAAGGGAGTGGGCCTTGCGGAAATCAAAATTTTTGCGGAGGCTCAGATACTCGGCAAAATCGGCTGCGTCCGTAAACCCCTTTTTTGCCGCTTCATCCATTTTTGAGGTGTTAAATTCTATATTTTCCATTACCTTACGCATTACAGCAGCCAGGTTAAGCGCGGTCTGTGATGCGCGGTATATCTCTTTATCATCCTGCATATCCCTGTTATAGGAAAGGGGAAGGGATTTAACTACGGTAAAGAGGTTCATTGCGGCGCCGGTAAGCCGTCCGGAAGCTGAGCGGACAAGTTCCAGGCAGTCCGGATTTTTTTTCTGGGGCATTATGGATGATGTATCCGATATCCGGTCGGAAAGGCTTATAAAATCAAACTCCCTTGTAGAAAAAATAATGAAATCCTCGGCCATCCGGGAAAGGTGGCTCCCGAAAATTGAAATAATGCAGGAGTATTCAATTAAGTAATCCCTGCTGGAAACAGCGTCCACGGGATTTTCTATCACTCCTTCAAAACCCAGCTCCCCGGCTATCATATCCAGGTCCAGTTTAATATTGCTGCCTGCCGAAGCAGCCGCTCCCAGGGGAAGCAGGTTTATTCTCCCTATGAACTGCCTGAGTCTCTGGGAGTCCCTATCAAGCCAGGCCCGGTAAGCGCCCAGGTAAGTGGAAAGCCTTACCGCCTGGGCTCTCTGCAGATGGGTATATACCGGCATAAGCAGATTGCTGCCTCCGGCAGAAATGTCGGCCACCTGCACTGCCCTGGAAAGCTTTTCTATTTCACCGGCCAGTTCCCGGGCCGAATCCCGCACATACATTCTCATATCGCAGGCCACCTGGTCGTTCCTGGACCTTCCGGCGTGAAGTTTTTTCCCGATATCCCCCAGTTCCTCTTCTATGGCCATATGTATATCATCGGCGCCGGATGAAAGATAACCGGGGTCTTCCTTTATTTTTCTGCCTATTTTCTTAAGCCTGGAGCAGAGCTTTTTAGATTCAGAAGAAGAGATCAGGCCAGCCTTTTCAAGGGCGTGGGAGTGGGCTATGCTCTGGCTTATATCATATGGGGCCAGGAACCTGTCCTTTTCCAGGGAGGAGCTGAACTCCCGGATTTTATCATCCATCTCACTGCCGAAACGCCCCTTGCGCAATATCATTTTTTCTCTCCACCCTCCTTTTCTTTCCAGACCTTAAGGGGAAGGCCCCACAGGTGAATAAAACCGGCGGCTGATTCATGGGAAAACTTATCATCCTCCGTATAGGTGGCCAGGTCAGGGCAGTACATTGAAAAATCTGACTTCCTTCCCGTGACCCTGACCGCGGCCCGGTGAAGCCTCATTCTTACAACTCCGCTGAGCCTACCGGCAGTGGTATCGCAAAAATTCTGTATACTTTCCCTTAGGGGGGAAAACCATTTCCCGTCGTAAACCGCCCGGGCGTACTCTGCGGAAAGCTTCATCTTCTCCTTTAAAAGGTCTCGCTCCAGGACAAGACCCTCCAGGGCTCTTAAGGCCTTAAAAAGAATAGTTGCCCCGGGAGACTCGTAAACCTCCCTGGATTTAATACCTATCACCCGGTTCTCAACCATATCCACACGCCCGATGCCGTGCCTTGCTCCCAGATCATTCAGTTTTTCAACCAGTTCCACACCGCCCATTTTTTTTCCGTTAACCTCAACCGGGTTGCCTCCCTTAAAGGTTACGGTTATATCTTCCGGATCCGGAGGAAGCTCCCCCGGGCGCGATACTGTTATATAAGAATCATCGGGCGGCCCGGTTAAAGGGTCTTCCAGTTCACCGCACTCTATGCTTATTCCCCACAGATTGCGGTCAATTGAGTACTTGCCTCCCCCCTTATCTTCTATGGAAAGCCCTTTTTCCCTCAGGTACTCCAGCTCTTCTTCCCTTGATTTCAAATCCCACTCCCGGAC
>PWQF01000118.1 GCA_003556865.1 Elusimicrobiota bacterium
CAGAAAAAAACTTTTGCCAACTATACTATACCCGGATAATAGAAAAGGAGTTACCCCCGCCTTTTCCGGGTTTTTATCAGCTCCTGTCTTCTCTCCCTGTTGGTTTGCTCCTTCATAAGTTCTCTTTTACGCATAGATTTATTTGTCTTTCTTATTTCACTTGGAGCCAAAAAAAATCGGCGGCCTTTAAGCTCTCTCTTTATGCCCGCCTTTGAACACTTTCTTCTGAACCTTCGAAGAAGAGAATTAACTGATTCATTGTCTCTTTTTTCAACTTTTGGTCCTATTATCGTTATCACCTCACTTTCATTTTAAATTTCAAACTTTAACCTGGAGGCCATTCCATCTGTCGCCCGCCCATCACATGGGCATGCAAATGATCTACCTCCTGCCCGCCTTGCGGGCCACAGTTTATCACTAACCGAAACCCTTTTTCAGATACTCCCTTTTTTTCAGCTATATTACTAGCTATTGAAAGAAGATGCCCCAGCAACCTAGGTGACGATTCTTTCAGATTAGATATATGAATACGCGGTATAACCAAAAAATGCACGGGAGCCTGTGGATTTATATCATCTACAACAATAAATTCCCGATCACTATATACTATATCTGCTTTACTTTCTCCTTCCGATATAAGGCAAAATATGCATTCATTTATATTCACATTCATATTATATGCAATTAATAACACATATTTACTTTTTTTTCAAATAATATTTGGTCGGACTTCACCAGTTAATATTCCACCAGATTTGCCACTTAAAAAAACTCTAATAGCCTGCCGGGAAGGGTGGACATTTTTTGCTTTTACGTAAATATACTCCCGGGTATAACCAAAACCATTTTTTTCTGGAATTATTTCTCGCATTTTACCTATTTCCCTAGATAATCTGTTTTCAATAATAGCTGCAGTTTCTTTATTTAATTTTTTCATTCTCTCTCTCTTTATTTTTTCAGAAACCTCATTTCCACTTATTTTTTCTGCGCTGACCTTTGAATAAGGAAAAATGTGTACTCTTACAGGAGGATATTCTTTAACAAACTTTATGGTTTTTTCTAAATCCTCTTCGGTTTCTGAAGGAAATCCCACTATTAAATCATAAGAAAATGCCACGTTTTTAAATTTTTCCTTTATAATTCCCATTCTTTCCTTTAAATATTTAAGGGTATATGGCCTTTTCATTTTTTTTAGTATGGAAGGACTTCCGCTTTGAACCGGGATATGAAAATGGTTACAAAATTTGCTGTCCTTACTGAGTATATCAATATTTCGAGAAGTAAGACACCGAGGGGGTATAGAACTAAAACGCCACCGAAACCCAGCAGGCATTTTTTTTATTTTTTCCAATAGGATATGCATTTGAGAATTTTTAATATTTTTATCTAGGGCGTAATAACTTAAGTTTGTTCCGCAAAGTACAATTTCAGGGTGACTTTCAGCCAATTTCTTCATTTCTGCAACCACCTCAAGTGGAGGCTTAACATAAAATGGGGTCTTTAAGTGTCGTACAACACAATAGGAACAACCCCCTAAACATCCTTGCTGTATTTTTAAAAAAGCCCTAGTTCTGAAACTAAAATCAGGTAATTGCCCTCCCGGTCCACGAAGGTACTTAAAATGGGGAGCAATAGAGGCCCCGGCAGATAAAAAAGTTTTTTTACTTTTATATGCGGCGCATCCCACTGCAAGTATTTCTTTATTAGGAAATTTTCTTTTTATCT
The DNA here is from genome assembly GCA_003556865.1 of Elusimicrobiota bacterium. Next base: position 1,726 of record PWQF01000118.1, read on the forward strand.
GTTTTATATATTTTCGGCAACTTTTCAGGGCTGTCTTTGTGACCCCACATGTATTAACAAGAATTACATCAGCTGAAGATGCCCTTCCCATATCCCCCCCTACAAGAGAAAGGTTTTTCTCCATAAGCCTGCCATCATATTGGTTTACTTTGCATCCAAAGTTTTTTATGTAGTACTTAAATTGCCTCATTTCCCTCATAATCTCTTTTGCCATAACAGCCATGAAGTAAAGCTGAAACTCCTGCTATGCAGGCAGTCATGCTGTCAAGGATGAGAGGCCCAAGAGTTTTTATATTTAAGCCGGCCTTTTTTGCCTCATCAACCTCCTCTAATTTAAATCCTCCTTCCGGCCCCACAAAAAGAGCAGTCTTATCTCTGAAGGCAGAACTGTTTATTATCTCTGTCTGATCAGCCTGTTCATAAAGAAGTATTCCTTTTTTATAACTATCGCTTTTATATATTTCAAGGGCCGCTTCATAGGGGATTACTTTTCTTATCTTAGGAATCTTTTCTCTTTTGGAAAGTTCTGCCCCATGACGTGCTTTTTTCTCCCAACGCCTATAGGTTTTTAATAATGCGTTTGATTTTATATTTTTAATTGTCCTCCCCGTTATAACCGGGATAAACTCACTTACCCCCAGCTGAGTACAACTAAATATAATCTCCTCATATTTTTGTTTTTTTAAAAGAGCAGCAAAAAGGGTTAGTTCAAATGAAGGGCGAGCCAAAGAGGCTCTTTCTTGTATCATTAAAAGAGTAAAGTCTTTTTCCAGACTAGCTACAAACTCTTTTTCTTCTGCCCCTCCCACTAGTATTTTAGTACCCGGATGGGCTCCTGCTACTTTAAGGTGGTGCAGATTATAGCTATCAAGTTTTAATCTTTTGCCTTTAAAGATAAATTCATCGGTGAAAATTTTAATCATTCAAAAATTTTTTTCCACCATGAAGAATTTTCTCCAGTATCTTTACCTCTAAGGCGCGCATAAGTTTTAAGGGCTTCTTTCTCTTCTTTTGTAACCTTTTTTGGAGTTAAAACCTGTACTTTAACATAAAGGTTTCCTTTACCTGAGGAATTCAAGCGGGGCATGCCTTCGTTCTTAAGTCTCAAAAGTGTTCCTGACTGAGTTCCGGCAGGAATTTTTAAGTTCTTTGCTCCATTTAAAGTTTCAACTTTTCTCGAAGTTCCAAAAACAGCCTCGGGAAACTCTATTCTGACCTCTGTGTAAAGATTATCCTCATCTCTTCTAAGTCCGGAGTGAGGCTTTATTGTTATACTTACATACAAATCCCCCCGAGGTCCCTTATGACGACCAGCATTACCCTGACCACTTATTCGCAAGGTCATTCCATCGCGTATACCCGGCGGAATTTTTACGGAGATAGAATCCTTATTAGCCTCCAAGCCTGTTCCCCTACAGCTTTTGCAGGGTTGGGTTATTTTCTCCC
>PWQF01000131.1 GCA_003556865.1 Elusimicrobiota bacterium
AACTATGGTTACATTCCGGGGGTTCCTTAAAATAAGAAAAGAGACCAGTTCTACCTTAGGGTCGGATTTAAGGAGTCGCCGCAGAAAGGAGTACTCCCAGGAAGGCTGGCCGCTCACATAAAGTATCCTTATCTTCTCCCTGTGCACATTAAGCTGAAAGCTTCTCCTGTTATTAACCCTGTTTATTTCTCCCTCAATCCGGTCAACCTCCAGGCTGTATTCCTTAATTCCGGCCTCGGAAGGGGTAAATTTAAATTCCATCGGAATATTTTTTCTCCGGCCAAGCTCAATATTTTCCGAAGCCACAATTGATTCATTTTTTTTAAGGTATACGTTAACCCTCCCGGCAGAACCTGCAGCGTTGCTCAATACAAAAGAGACAGGGGTCTCTTCTCCCCTGTAGGCTACGGGAGGAACCCGGGGAGCTTCAATAGCCAGGTCCGGGATCTCATAATCCGAACCCACGGCTCGGGTAAAGAGGGGCAGAGCCGAAAGCTCCTTTAATCCCAGGGGGTTGGCTCCGTAATTATGCACCCCGTCACTAATCAATATCCTCCCGTGGGGAGTATCTCCCTGCAGAACGGATGAAAGGTTAGTTTTATCACCTTCAGGCCGGGAGGATAAAAGTTCCCTAAAACCTATTTTTTCGGCGGTTCCGGAAAAAGTAAAAAATTCAAGGTTTGCTTTTTGCCCGAGCTCCTCATATAAATTTTCAGCAACTTTTAACGCATCACCGTACCTGTTTTCAACTGACATTGACCTGGAATTATCCACGTACACATTTATTTTCAGATCTTCCCTTCCGGAAATACCGGTCTCTATTACCGGCCTGAATAAGAGCAGAAAGAGGAGGCAGTAAGCAGCAAGTCTCAGAAGCAGGAATTTTGAGAGCGGCTTCAGAAAAAGAGAGATAAGAGCCGCGGCGGCAATAAAAAATAAAAGGTACCCGGGATAATTCAGCTGGAGGCTCATCTGCCCAGTTTCCTTTCAATATGAGGGATATGAACCGGATCGCTTTTATAGGTTCCGCATACAGAATATATGGCTATATTCAAGGCCAGCTTAACAGCCTCTTTTCTCTGGCCCGGCCGGCCGGGGAGGAGGGTTTGGGCAAAGTTTCCCATCCGGTCTCTCTGCCAGGCTCCCCAAATGTCGTTTTCCGATAATATCACACCTACCCTTCCCTCAACCTCTATCCCTTCCAGATAGGGCTTTCTTATATGGCGGCCGGAAACAAATTTCACCAGGTAAAAAGACCTGAAGACAGCATGGTCGTCAGGGATTGGGGTGAATTCCTTATCTGGAAAGATTCTTTTCATTGTCCGGTTCACGGACTCTTTAAAAGCTTCATCTCCCGCGCTGTCAATCATAATAAGACCTCCCCCCCTTATATACCTCTTCAGGTTTCTTATCTCCCCGGATGAAAATGGAGGATAGGCACCCTTGCCGGTAAAAATAATAAAGGGGGAATAAAAAAGTTTCTTATCTCCCGCCTCCAGCACCCGCCTTTGCGGCATAACCCTAATTGAAGTGGTATTGGTCAGATAATGTTTTAACTGTGAAAAAACCCCGGGATAAGGATCCCAGTTGCCCGGAAATTTTAACTGGGAAATAACAAAACGGGAGCCCTGGCCCCCCGCCGGCAAATGAGAAGAAGCTATAACCAGAAAAAGAGAAATGAGTATAAGTAATTTTTTAATCCTCAACCCCCTCCTTTTTTTTCTGCAAATATTTTCTTAAAACCTCCTCTGCAGCCAGTATCCCGGCTGCCGCTAAAAGAAAAAACAGGCTTGATTCACTGCCGGTAAGGGAGTTAATCATTTCATTCTCCAAATCGGGAGAATACTCTATGGCCCGGGACGGGGAAGGGAATCTTCTTTTCAGCCCGGAAAGTGATGCGCTTATCATTTCCGATTCATTTCCGCCCGTAAGGTTTACGGTATAAGAGGTTCCTCCTCCCTCATAGTGACCGGGATAAGATGCCGCCGGAAGATAAGAACCGGGCCGGACGGCAGAAAAATCCCACCGGGTTTCTATTCCGCCAAACGATTCCGGATCAAGGGGCATCCGGCTTCCGCTCATATATTTTTTTATTTCATCATCGCCTGTATCTCCCAGAAAACCGGTAAGATGTTGAATAAAAACAGGAAACCGGCCGCTGAGGGGGAATTTTCCCCAGCGCATGGAGGAGGTTGAAGCAAAGAAGGCAAGGGGACCCCGTATTCCGGCCGCTGAGGGAAATTTAAATAGCAGCGGGGCCTCTCCCAGCCTTATTACCGGTTCAACTCCACTGAGAGCATTAAGGGGCAGAATATATTCAATTTCCATCTCTTCTTTTCCCGAAAAAATATCTTTCAGTTCCGACTCACCTGATACCTGCAGACTCCCCCCCGCCGGGCGCGGGGATGAACTGCTTATTTCCAGGGGAATCAGCTGCCGCAATAGAGAATTGTAAGGGGAAGGACCGGTATTGTTACCGCTGAAGATACCCACTCCGCCTCCCCTCCCGGAAAAGTCTCTTATTTTTTTTACAGTCTCTCCTCTAATTTCTGCATCCAGAAGATATACTATATCATACTCCCCTAAATCAGTCTCCTCCAGCTCCGAAACGGTTACGACCCTGGCTGAGGCCGGAGTAGGATATCTTCCGGGAGAAAGAGCCCTTTCCATAAAATAGCTTTCCCCACCCATAAGAGTATAACCGGGGTTTCCGTCCACTAAAAGAACCCGGAGGCGGGGTTTAACTTCCAGTCTGAAATACCTTATATCATCTGGCCGCAGCCTGTTATTTTCGGCTTCAGACTTAATCTCCACTCTCCCCCTGTATGAACCAGGACGGTCAAACCTGATACGGAAGTAGAGCTCTTCCGAACCGTTTATATTTATTTTTTTCCTATCCCTTCTGGTATCTTCTATGTAAAGGACCGCTTCCGCTTCCGCGGCGCGGTTAGACCTTATCTCAGACCTGATATCCAGGGGTGTATTCACATATCCGGACGGAGCATCTACATTTTCCACCCATATATTTTCCCTGCCTTCTGCAACCTGCACCAGAATATATTCCCCGTTTTTTATCTCTTTTATTTCTCCGGCGGGATTAACCCCCCCTTCCCTGAAATCAGAAAAAATAAATATGTTTTTTTTTATATCCT
>PWQF01000227.1 GCA_003556865.1 Elusimicrobiota bacterium
GCCTTAAGTATAAATTCCCTGTCTCCAACCTTCTCCGAATGCACAATAACCCCTTCCGTAAGATGAAGATGGGGAGTAAGCTTATCTCCGAGCACCATTTCCCTCACGGTCATTGCATCTATTACCCCTTGAGGCGCCAAACCGGCATTCAAAAAATCATAGTAGTTAAGATATATCCCGACGGGCAGCGGCCGGTCGCTCTGGACTTCAAGTCGCACATCCCCAAGAAGCTGGAGAAATTCCGGGTATGGCACGTCCTTACTGAAAAGTTCCGGGTCAAGGCCGTCCCAAACCTGCCCTACAGTAAAGTTTTCAAGAATATAAATCAGTCCGCCCACATTCTCCGGAAGCGGGTTTGTAGTTATCATTTTATCAACTCTCTGGATATTATAACCTGAAAGGTTAGGCAGAAGCACCGATTCACCCTGCCCCCAGCCCCCTCTTGTCCAGTAGCGGCTATTACCTCTGTGACCTCCGTCAACAAGTATGGCCTTTCCTGAAGGAGTCTGTATTAGGATGGAGTTGCCGAACTCTACATCAAAAAAAGTAACAAGAGCCTCCCCCCTTTCCTTTACCCGGCTGGCAAAGACTCCCGGACCCCAGTATGCAGATGAATATATTCCGGCTATCGCCAGAATAACTGCCCAAACAGCAACCCGTCCGCTTATCTTAAGTGTACGTTCAAGAAATATCCTGATCTGGGCATTATAGGCAAAAATCACAACCGCAATATAATATACCACAAGCCAGAGTGTAGTGGGCGCTGCCTGGACCGGATAGGGAAAATAAATACGGAAAAATCTAGCCATCGCAAGAAAGAATTCTGACATAACCGTTGTTGAACCGCCCAGGGCAAGCCCTATCCATTCGCCTATTCCCGGTATAAAGGTAAAGAGCTGGCCTAGCATGCCAAGCGGAACTATTATTCCGATAAGCGGTATCGCTATAAAATTGGCAATTATCCCGGCAATAGGAAAACGGTTAAAATAAAGGCCTGACAGAGGCCACATCATTCCCACCTGTATGGCAAGCTGTACGCAGAAAAATCCGGAGATGAAAGGAGGCCATCCTTCAAAGCTCAGGCCGAAAAGAGGCGCTTTCTTTTCAAGAAAATAAGCTCCCGCCGAAAGTGCGGCAAATATTGTCAGATACCATGTAAGAAATAGAGGATTTGAATAGAGCCAGGGGGATACCACCATAACGATTATTGCGGTTGCGGAAAAAAGAAGGAATATTATCATTCCCCACCCCGATATTATCCGGGTAAATATTCTTCTCAACGGCCCGGTCAGGTAAAGAATCGCCCATACAGCCATAAAAGAAAGAGTAAAAGAGGCTTCAAAAATAAGGAAAGAGTTCATAGTAAGCATTATAGCGGCGGCCATAGGTATAGTTATGCGGCCCGCACGGTCAAGTTTCATACCGAACCACAGGAAGAATACAATGCCTATACTGTACATCATAGCCGCCCTGACGGTGGCAGGCCTGGCCCCGGTGATTATTACGAAAATAAGAAGCGCGCCTACCACAAAAAACGGGATTAGTTTCGGAGAATACGGAGTAAGGTCGGTAGGCTTCCCAAACATCTTTGAAGGAAGCCTGTAAAAAAGAAACGGAGATTTGAATATGGGGGTAAAAATAGCTATAAGCACAAGCGCAAGGAATCCCACATGAAGACCCGACAGAGCCAGAACGTGAGCTACACCGGTTGCCCTGAAATCTTCCTGCACTTCTTCCGGAACGCTTCCCCTTGCGCCAACCGTAACTCCTCCGAGAAAGTCAGATGCGGGTGGTGGAACTGTCTTTTTTATTCCGAGGATCATTCTCTGTTTTACATCAAAGGCAAAATTCATTATGCCGCCCCATATCCCTAAATCAGCTGAAACACTCTGGGGACTTTCCTGGGGATATAGATGATTAAGTACAAGCCGGTTGAGGCGAACAGAGGCTCGGTCTATAGTTCTTTGAAATTTTTGCTTTTCCTCTTCCGGGGCAACTTCCATTGATGATTCCAGGTTTCTTTTTTCCTGTTTCTGAGAAAGTATCTTTTCAGGCACTTCCTCCTCAGAAACCGAAAAGTTTTCTTTCCACCGGCTGTAAACTTCCCTGCTTAATAAAAACTGGTTTAAGCGGGACAGAACTTCCCGCCCGCTTTCATACTCAGAAGGGGAGTCAAAATCAAAATCACTGCTGACGGATTCTGCAAGCCCAATAATCTCCTCTTCATCTCTGAATTCGCGCCATACATATTCAAAATCACCGGTAAGATACTCCGCTCTCCTTATATTCTCCGGCGCTCTCTCTCCTATGTAAACGGTAGCGTATATGTTCTGATTGTTAAGGTATTTAGCGTAATCAAAACCGTAAGGGTTGCTGCGCCCCATAGGCCTGCTTATCGGACCCCTTACCTCTACAGCATCCCCATAATTCATTTCGTCATAATAGGGGTTCTCCACCCTTATATCAGCGGATACAAATACCAGGACATCCCCGGTGCGGCCGGAAATTATCTTCCATCCGTCAGGGTCTTCCGGAGTCATATTGATTGCGCGGGGCCGCAGCCTGACATGAGTTATATGCTGCCTTATGTCCGGCTCGGCTATTATTGTACCCCTCATAAGCGCATCTTCCCACCTGGTAGCGCTGTAAAAATTGGTTATATGGTCCGGGTGGTCAAGGTTGAATCTGTACTGGTAGGAAGCTATTCCCAATATAATAAAAGCCGGTATAAGAGTATATTTTGCAAGGTCGCGGTATGCTATGAAAAGGTAAACGGAAAGAGCGAAAAAAAGGCCGCAGAGCATCCACATATTCATCATAAAGGCGCTGCCCTTGGGGCCTATTATGTTAGCGGCTCCCACTCCTGCTACAAAGGACCAGCAGGCCCACTTTATAAGAACTACGGTTATCCGTTCCCTTCTCATTGGCCCTTTATTCTTTCTTCCGTTACATGGGGAAAGTAATTTATATTAAGTTCAAGATTCTGCTCAATATTGTGCGAAGGATTGATCCTCATGTATATCCATCCGGCTATTATAGCCGTGATAATCAGAAGAAAGATGGATTTTGAAACCTGCATTATCTATAACTCCTTAAAATACCGCTCCCAGCGAGACCCGGTGCGCAAGTCCCA
>PWQF01000302.1 GCA_003556865.1 Elusimicrobiota bacterium
AAGCCTGGTGGAAGCCATACAGACAGCCCAAAAGTCTGATTTTCTTAAATCAGCTCTGGGAGAGCATGTGTTTGAAAAGTTCATAGAGAACAAGAAAATAGAATGGGACAGGTACAGGACCCAGGTTACCGACTACGAGCTTAATGCCTACCTGCCTGTTTTATGATTAGCTTTCCTGTAAAGGTAAGCGGTTCCAGGCGGTATGCCGGGATTTAAACAGTTCCGCCAGCAGTGAGGTTGAGGTCCGGTATTTTAATAAATGGGCAGCAGCAGGGCGTAGCGGTCCGGTTAAGCGGAAGGTTCAGTTTTTTTATAGGCGCATATAAGTTTTCCGGAACGGATATCTGATAAGATTTTCATTTTAAGCCCGGATACGTCATATACGCCTATTACATCTTTAAATCTTCTGAAATCGGGCAGGATTTCCGGAAATTCATTTTTAAGCCTCCGCAGCAGCTTTAGGTCCGGGCCCGTATTTTGCGGGCCCGGGGTAATCCCGGCATAAAATATGTCTGCCTCCACTATATCCTGGAAAAAGTGGGTGCCGAAAGAAAATTCCGGCATAAAACCTTTTTCCGGAAGTGAAGTTTCTATGAGAAAAGTAAAATTATTTATTTCAAAAAAATTTACGCATACCCCGAGGGAAGGGGTTGTAGTGCCCCATCTTCCCGGGCCTATAAGCATTGCGGGCGTCTCTTTTTTATCTATAAGGCTGTTTATTTTTCCGGTTAAGCGGGCGGCCTGGTATTTATCTGAACGGTTCAGTTTTATATACCGGGAAGGGTTTATATGAACTATTTTTTTAAGGGGAAGGGAGAGGTTCCCCCCTATGAAGTTTCCCCTTACCTTAAAAAAGATGTTCATATTTTTAAGGGCAGAGTTGATTTCAACTCTTTTCCCCCGGCTTCTGGTCTGAAGGGGCCGGCACTGGAGAAGGTTTATCTTTGCCTGACCTTTTTTAAAAAAGTTTAAGGTGAACTCTATTTCCACCGGATATTCGTATGCCTTTTCCAGGCTTTTAAGTATTTTACTGAAAGAGCTTAATATTTCCTTGTTTTTTACTATATTTTCCAGGGTCAATATCCAGTAGCGGTCCCTGCCCAGGGCCTCTTCCGCCCGGTAATCCCTGGAAGCCAGGGAATTTAAATCTAATTCCTTTACTTCACCGGCCAGCTCATTAAAGTTTATGGTTTCCAGGGAGTTCTTTTCCATACTTATTATATCTGCCTTATGCTGGGAAAATTTTCTAATCTCCCGGGTCTCGTAAGGAAGTACTTCAGGATTATCCAGCGCCACCATCCTCGGGTAATCTCCTTCCACCCTGTTTACTGCCCGGGTTCCCAGTCCAAATACCAGCCTGAGCATTCCGGCCTCCGGGGAAAGGCTCTGGTTCCAGACGTAGGTATTATGAGAGAAACCCACCCCCGCCGCAGTGGGGAAAAAGTATTTTTTATGGTGGGAGCCGGAGACCCTCTGTATCAGGAGGGCCATCTGCTCCCGGCGGCGATGCAGGTTTTTAACTTTTCTATATGAAAGGGCATCCCTGCTCATAGTGCTGGCATATACTCTTCTGACCCCCTTTTCAAACTCCCGGTACCTCTCTGAAGGAGTGCCCCGGTTGGCGCAGAAAACACTTTCATATTTTCCGGCAAAAGCATTGCCGTAAGCATCTTCCAGAAGAGAGCTGGACCTTATTATTACAGGGGAAGCGCCGTAATATTCAACTACCTGCTGAAAATTTTCTTTAACTTCATCGGGAAAAACCCCTACCAGAAGTTCTTTTTTCAGTTTTTCCGCCAGCTTAAAATAATGCGAGGTTTCTTTCTGCTTCATATGAAGCCTCCAGAGGTTATTTTCCACCAGGTAGGAGTTAAATATATCCGAACCTATGAAAAAGGAATCATGGGGTTCTGATATCTCTTCCCAGTTTAAGCTTTTTTCCCCCGAAACTATTTTCCGGGCCAGAAGCATACCCGCGGATTTTCCTCCTATAAATCCGGTTCCTATCAGCCTGTACTTTATATCCAGCAGATCATTTAAATTAAAGTATCCGGCAGCCAGGGAAAGGATACCCTTATTTTCGGTTATCATTATTTTGCAGAGCCGTTCGGTCATCTCCCTCGCTTCCTTTTCGGAAGGGGAACCGGAAGAAAGTTCCTGGGCCTCTATAAATAACCTGTCCCAGTAATCCAGTTTTCTTTTTACCTGCCCGCTTCCCTGGCGGCCCAGCCGGCCCAGGAGCTGGGCGTTCTTCATACTGTGGGTTACAGGTTTAAATTCTTTATCCTCCTCCCGGTGGGGAAGAAAGATAGTGTGGGAATAGCGGTTTTCAACTTTAAGGGGGTGTACGTAAAAAGAATTATCCTGCCTGTAAACATCTATTAAAAGCTGGGTGGTCTTTCTTATGCGGGCCAGGGTATTGTGGGAGTGGCTGTTGCGCATTATCGCAAAATAGGCAATGGTGTTCAGCTGGTAGAGTCGGGGGCAGGTAACCCTGAAAAAATTACCGATCATAAGGTCCGTGGCCCAGGCCGAAAGAAGCTCTGAAAGAGAGTCAAAAAGATAAAAAACATCTTTCCCCTCTTTTTCTATGACATTGCATACTTTGGTTGCAAAGGGCTCAAAACCCTCCCCGGGGTCAAACCTATATGTTTTCAGCCCCGGCAGGGAATTCTTAAGCAGAGGCGGGTGAGAGGCAAAACGGAAATAGATTATTTTTTCTTTTTCACGTGAGGCTTTTACTGCAAAAGCCTCCGCCAGCCGGATATACTCGTCTATGCTGTCTATCTGCCATACTACGTTGTCTCCCATACGCAGGCCGTCCAGAAGAATATCCAGCCCCTCTATTCCGGTTCCTGCCCTCTCCCCCTTTTTTTTAGGCATAATCCTTGCTCCTTAAATCTTCATTTTTAAGATTTTTATATAACCTGCCCTGTCTTAACTTAATCCAGTATATTTTTACCCGGGTCCGGAATCAAATTCCGGGAAAAAATTCCGGGAAAAATAATTTGCTAAAAAAGGGGTATTATGCTACCATTAATTAATGTAAGTTCAGCCCTCCGGACAGGACAGGCCCAGAAACCGCAAATTAACTTTAAGGAATAACTATGAAAAATTTTACAGATTTAGGAATTAATGAAGAGATAAATAAAATCTTAAAAGGGATAGATTTTAAAAATCCTACTCCCATACAGGAGAAGACCATACCTCTCATACTTGAAGGAATGGACCTGATAGGCCAGGCGGAAACCGGTTCGGGAAAGACCGCGGCCTGCGCCATACCGGTAGTCCAGAAAATAGATAAAGAACTGAACAGTATCCAGGCTCTTATCCTTACACCCACACGGGAGCTTGCCATACAGTATCTTAACGAGGTGAGCTCCATTGCAAAGCCCTACGGGGTAAAGGCTTTTGTGGTGTACGGCGGTTTTGACGTGGGGATCCAGATGGCAAAACTGAATGACGGAGTTCATATACTGGTAGCTACCCCCGGGCGCCTTACGGATATTATGTATAACAAACAGTTTCCCCTGGATCACGTTAAGACCTTTATCATAGACGAGGCGGACGAGATGATGAAAATGGGGTTTATAGAGGATATAGATTTTATAAAAAAATGTATGGTCCATAATTACCAGACCCTTTTATTTTCGGCTACTATGCCCCCGCCGATAAAAAAACTTGCAGGTCAGTATCTTAAAAATCCGCGTCATATAAAACTTACCTCTGAAAGGGCCCAGCCCCAGAGTTTGGATCACTCTGTTTTAAGGGTGAGCCGGAGGGATAAGGAAAAGGCGCTTAAGGACTTTATATTAAAGGAAGATATAAGCCAGGCCATAATATTCTGCAATACCCGTAATATGGTTGAGAAACTTGCAAAAAAAATGAGGAAAATGCTGAAGGGGACCGATTACCTTCACGGGGGGCTTAAGCAGCACCATAGAGAGAAGATTCTTAACCGCTTCCGCCGCCGGAAAATACGCTATATAATAACAACCGATGTTATGGGAAGGGGAATGGATATCAGGAATGTCAGCCACATAATTAATTATGATGTTTCCCGCAGCGCGGAGATTTATATACACCGCAGCGGCAGGACTGCCAGGATGGGCAAGAAGGGGACTTCTGTTTCTTTTGTCTCTTCCGGTGAACAGGAAAAGTTCGACGAGATTAAGAAAAAGTCGGATATAATCCCCAAGAGGCTTAAAAAATTTAGATTTAAGAAAAAGTAGAAGTTAAAAAAGAACTTCTTTTCCCGGTTTTACGGGTAAGTTAAAAATCTTTTTTTAATTATTTTTATTTATGAGTAAAAATAAAATTTGCATAACCGCCCTCTTTTTCTGTTTCCTTTTTCTCGTAACTTTACCTGCTTTGGGCAGGGAAAATAATTCTAAGGACTGGAGCTTTTCTTTTTACCGGGGACGCTGGAGCAGAACTATATTCACAGATATAGTCTTAAGGCAGAAAACTGATTTCCGGGACTCATATTTCACCGCGGCGGCAGTAAGCCGGACTATTTCAGAGCTGGGAAGGTTTATGCAGGCCCGGGCCGAAATCAATTTCGGGCGCCATTGCGGCCTGCAGGATCATTTGGAAGTTAACGCCCTGGCGGTCCTGGTATGGAAAAAGCTGCCCTGGGAGAGATACTTAAACTCTTCTATTGCCTACGGCAGCGGAATTTCGTATGCCTTTGAATCTCCGGCCATAGAGATACGCCGTCATAACCCGCGCCCCGCAAGACTGCTTAAATATATGATGCTGGAATTTGAGGTGTTTCTTCCTCCGGTTGAAAGGCTCAGCCTTTTTATGCGTATACATCACCGTTCCGGGGTCTTTGGAATTGTTCGTGATAATCAGGGATCAAATATAATAGCCCTGGGGGTTAGAAAATTTTATTGATAAAACTTAAGTATTAAGGGGGGTTAAAGCCAGACGTCCCTCAAGGAATTAAGTATTGCGTTTACTGCCTGGCGTATGGCGGTATCCATATAAAAAGAGTCATATACATAAGAGCCTGCCCAAATTATTTCACCGGTTTCCACATCAACCATACGTGCCGATATGCCCACTTCCGCTTCCACCAGGAATATCTCCTCCCTTACGTTTCCTTCCCTGTCCCGCACATATATCCTTTCTTTTTTATCAGGGACAAAACGGGTAATGGTTCCCATTATTATGGCATCTACTCCCAGTATTTGGCCCATCTCCTTTACGGTTTCCGGGTCTATATCACCGCTTCGCCATAAATTATGCTCCCTGAGCACGCTTTCCAGGCGGGAGCGTTCAATAACCCTTGCCCCCCTGTTCAGAAGCTGGAAAACAAATTCATCGGCCACGGCGCTTCCCGGCTCAGCACCGGCAGTTAATCCCAGCCCGGCGCCGTCAAACCTTATGACTCCAACTCTCTGTATGGCGCTGAAATCATAATCCTGCCTGTAGGCTATTTTAGGCCCGCATCCGCCAAGAAGCAGTAAAAGAATTAAAGTGAATCCGGCAAATATCCTGTATGAAAAAGGTCTCAGGAGTTTATTCATATTTCCGCCTGAGCCTGTTAAGGTGTCTTTCAGCTATATTTTTATGTCTGCGGCCCGGGTTCAGGGAAAGGAATCTTTCCCAGGTCTCAATGGCCCTGGCGGTCTCCTCATTTTTTTCGTAAAGGCGGGCAAGAATGAAAAGAGCCCTGGTATTTTCACTGTCCAGTTCAGTTGCTTTTCTTATGTGGTAAAAAGCCTCCCCGGTTCTTTTCATATTGATAAGGGCTACTCCCAGGGCCAGGTGGGCGTCGGTAAATGAATAATCTTTATCCAGGACTTCCCTGAATATACGGGAGGCTTTCTGGTATTCTCCCTGTCTGGAAAGACGGACCCCCTCCCTGAATAAGGAGTCGGCTCCTCCTGCCCCGGCATAAGGCGTATAAACCCCTGCCAGGAACGAAAAGATTATAGGCACCGTAATTATTAATATTTTTTTTAAACTGCTCATCTTCTTTATTATAATAATCCCTCCCGTTAAAAACCAGTCCCGTTCCTTACTTATTATTTTTTTTTCTGCAGGGCTCCGGTTATTTTATCTCTGATATCTTTAACTTAGACAGCCGGCGGCAGCAAAAAGTTTCATAAATCAAAAATTGGTTTTTCCTGCGGCGATTTCATTTCCCCGGCTCCCGGGAGTTAAATCTGCCGCTTTTTATCTGACTGCTTATATTTTCCGGGTCTACCTCTTCCATGCTCATTATCAGGGTAAGGGCGTTTTTAAAGTAAAGCCCTGCCGCCCTGTGTATTTGAGCGGGAGTTATCTCTTTTATCTCTTCCCGGAACTTTTTCCCGTCAGGGTCGTTTAGCCCGTATATCCGGTCCAGGGCGGCTTCGGCTGCCCTCTGGCTGTTGCTCTGCCGGTAGAAAAACTCGTTAAATAAAACCGCTGCCGCTGCCCTTTCAATCTCTTCCTCCTCCACTTCGCCCGAACGGGCTCTCTCTATTACCTCTGCCGCTTTATTTATTGCCAGGGGAGCAAAGGAGGCGGAAGTATTAAAGGTGATTTCAAAGTATCCGGGGACCAGACCTGTTACCATCCTGGCCCAGGCGGCATAGGCCAGGCCCGCTCCCTCTCCCCTCAAGGCCTGCTGGAGCCACCCGGAGGGAAAGTCGCTTATAAGAGAAGAGAGCAGGGCAAGGGCCGGGAAATCCTTGTGGGCACGGTCAACGGAGGGGCCCAGACCTATCTTAACTGCGGTAAGGGGTTTTGAGGTCTTTACCTGTTTAAGTCCGTATTCGGGGGGGGAGGGGTGAGGAAGTGGAAAAGAGTTGCTGCTCTCCTGAAGATCCTGGAAAAGCTCTTTTATTTTAAGTTTTATTTTTTCCATATCACCCTTACCTGTTACGGCAATAACCATATCCGCGGGGTTTATTCTTTTAAAGTGAAAATCTTTAAGCTGTGAAGAGGTAAGGTTTTCAACCACGCTTCTGCTGCCGGCGCTGGTATATGCCCAGGGATGGCCCGGAAAATATTCCCTTCTGAAATTTGAGGTAAGCTCTCCGTACCACCGGTCATTCTGTCGGTTAATTGAGGCAATAATCCGGGGCTGCATTTTTTCCCATTCCTCCTCGGGAAATACGGGGTTAAGCAGGACTTCTGCCATAAGCTCCAGCAACTGCTCCCAGTCTTCGCTCAGGGCCCTGCCCCTTATATAGTCTGTATTGTACCCGCTGCCGGCATTAAGGTCGGCTCCCATATTTTCAATCTTTTCAGCCAGCTCCTCAGCGGTATAATTTCCGGTACCTCTTGTCATCATTGCCGCCGCGGAAGAGGCCAGCCCTTCTTTTCCCTCTTCTTCAGCTAAAAGCCCTCCCCTGAAATAAAGCTGGCCCGCCAGGGAAGGCACAAGGTTGGAATGCTGGGTAATGATTTTTAAATTGTTTTCCAGGCGGTGCAACCGGTAGGGGCCCGTCTTTACCGTAATATATTCATCTTCATTAAGAAAAGAGGTTTGCAGGTTTTTAATAAGCCGGGAGTTATCAAGTTCCGCCGTTTCCTTTAAATAATCTTCTTCCCCGTTCTCTTCAGTACGTTTAAGGGGCTGAGGCTTTTTGTCCGGTGCCTGGGGCATAAGTTCTACGGTAATAAGTTTTTGCGGGTTAAGGTAGGCGTTGGCGGCTTTTTTCAGGTCCTCTGCGGTTAATTCCCGGATGGCCTCCAGGTAGTGGCGGAGGTAGTCCGGATTCCCTGTGTCAAGTATATCCCCGGCCAGCCTGGAAGCTGTCTCCTGAACGGTCTGGTTGGAGTTCAGGACATCTGAAAGAACATTTCTTTTTGCCCTTTCCAGTTCAACCGTACTTACTTTTTCCTTTTTCAGAATTTCAACTTGCTCCAGCAGGGACTCAATCAACTTCCTGTTTTCCTGGTCTTTTTCAGGGCTGGAGCCGGAAGCCTCTGCATCTATACCGAAAAATCCTTCACCCCATGAAAAACTTAAATTGTAAGCATTAACTGCAGTGGCCAGCCCCTGCCTGTCTCTTACAATCCGGTTTAACCTTGAGGTTTCTCCGCTTCCCAGTATGTCTGCCAGAAGGTCCAGGGCATAATCATATTCCTCTCCGAGTCTTGTTCCCGGCCAGGCCAGGCGTATACGGGGACGGCTTATATCCGCATAACCTCTCATCTGCCTGGGTTCCCGGAGTTCAGGTTCTACGGGGAAGGAGATTTCCGGCAGGGGCCTGGCAGGGGTCTCCTTCCACAGCGCTGCTATCTGATTAAGGGTTTCGGAGGGATCTATATACCCGGCCACGCTGAAAACCATATTGTTGGGTGCATACATTCTGTTGTAAAAATCAATAAGCTGACTGCGTGTTATATTCATAAATTCATTTATATAACCTATTGTGGGATGACGGGCGGGATGGGATGAATACCGGGCCTGCTGTGTAAGCCTCCATAAGATGCGCCCCGGATCCCCTTCACCCATTGAAAATTCCTGCTGAATAACCTCCCGCTCCCTTTGGAACTCTTCCTCGGGTATGGTGCTGTTCAGCATCCAGTCGGATAGAAGTTCTATTGCGGTAGAAGAATGTTCGCTGGTGGTGTTTATATAGTAAAAGACCGAATCCAGTCCTGTTGCGGCATTTTTCTGCGCCCCTATTTTACCGAGTATGGCGTTACTCTGGCTTTCGGACCTGGTGCCGGTTGTTCCCCCGGATAAAAGGTGTTCAAGAAAATGAGAAATCCCGGCTCCCGAATATTCCTGCTCAAATATAGAACCTGTTTCCACCCGCACCTGGGCGCTTACCACCGGTGAGGCCTCCATTTTCTGAATAACAACCACCAGCCGGTTGGGCAGCATTGCTACAATCCTGTCCGGCCGGCTAACTAAAACCTTGTATTCCGGTTCTTCTTCCCCCGTAAATTTTAAAGAACATCCGACCATTATTAAAGAGCCCGCAAGCAGTAAATAGAGCATAAATTTACTTTTGTTATCTGATATTGCCATTTTAACTTCTCCCGTATCCTGATACATATTATTTTACTTTTCATATTTCTCCGGGGGATGCAGCCTTCAGCTGTCCGCAGGCGGCCTGAATATCCCCGCCCCTTTCTTTTCTTACGGAAACCGGTATATTATATTTTTCAAGCTTTTCCTTAAATATTTTAATGCTTGAAGCCGGAGGTTTTTGAAAATCCAGGCCCGGGACCGGATTAAAAGATATAAGGTTTACGTGGGAAAGAGTATTTTTAAGCAGTTCGGCCAGCTGGGCGGCCCGGACCGGAGAATCGTTTACTCCCTTTATAAGCACATATTCAAAGCTTATCCTCCTGCCTGTTTTTTCGGCATAGAGCCGGCAGGCGCTCATCAGGGAGGATAAGGGGTTATTATTATTTACCGGCATAAGGTGTTTCCTTAGAGAGTCTGCGGGAGCGTTCAGGGATACGGCCAGGGTTATCTGAAGTTTTTCCCCGGCCAGTTTTTTTATCTGCTCTGCCAGTCCGCAGGTGGATAAACTTATTTTCCTCATGGATATGTTAAGCCCCTTTTCATTGCCCATAAGGTAAACGGCCTTTAAGACGCTGCTGTAATTGGCCAGGGGTTCACCCATACCCATAAGAACCGGGTTGGTTATCCGGCACCTGGTAATTTCCTGGACTTTTAATATCTGCCCTATGATTTCACCGCAGCTCAGGCTGCGTTTAAGTCCCGGAAGGGCGGTTGCGCAGAAAGCACACTTCATAGCGCAGCCTGCCTGGGTTGACAGGCATAGGGTTTTGCGGCCCCGGGAGGAAGGTATATAAACAGATTCGATAAGTTCCCCGTCCTTAAGCCGGAAAAGGAATTTTTTACTCCCGTCCTCAGAGATTTTTTCCTTTACCTTAAGGGGGAGAGATATCACGGCCCTTTCAGAGAGTTTATCCCGGAGGGAAGAGGGGATATTCCTCATCAGGTTGAAATCAGAGATATTTTTCCCGTATATCCAGTTAAAGAGCTGATCGGCCCGGAAGGAGGGCTGGTTAAGTCCGGTCAGGAAATTCTTCACCTCTGTATAGCTTTTATCAATAAGATTTATCTTTTCTGGCATAATTGATTTCTCAGTTAAATTTAAAGGGTTTAAGGATATATTACTAAAGGTCCGCTTATTATGCAATCGGATCCTGTCCCGGGAATATTTTAGATTTTTTTGAATTATTCCTTTCTTTCAGTTAACATATAAAAAAGGTATGAATACCGGCCTAAGGAGGCTTTATGAGTATTGCCCGGAGGATTAAGCGCCTGGGCACTGAAACAGCCTTTGCTGTTTCCCGGGAGGCTTCGGAGTTTGCTTTAAAGGGGAATAAGGTCTTCCCTTTTCATATAGGGGATCTTAATATTCCTACTCCTAAAAATATAGTAGATGCTGCTTTCAGGGCGGTAAGGGAAGGTAAAACCACTTACTGCCCCAGCGCGGGGATTGACCCCCTGCGGGAAGCGCTTGCCCGGGATATAAACAGTACCCATTCCACCCGGTACAAAATGGAAAACGTGGTTATCCAGCCCGGCGGAAAACCGGTTATAGGAAAATTTATCTTATCTCTTATGAATCCCGGCGACCAGGTCCTTTACCCCAGCCCCGGGTACCCCATATACGAGTCCCTTATAGAGTTTTACGGCGGCATTCCCCTTCCTTACCGCTACAGGGAAGGGAAGGAGGGTTTTAAGCTTGACCTGGAGTACCTTAAATCTATTATAGGACCCTCAACCAGGCTGCTTATATTTAATGACTTTCAGAATCCCATGGCGGCGGAAGCATCCGCCGACGAGCTTAAGGAACTGGCCGAGCTGGTTAAGCGATACGACCTTTATGTGCTCTGTGATGAGGCATACTTTGATATAAGATACGGGGGGAGTTCAAACTCTCTTGCTTCCCTTGAGGGGATGGAGTCAAGATGCGTTATCCTTTACACCTTTTCAAAAAAGTTTGCCATGACCGGGTGGAGGCTGGGTGCGGCTGTTGCCCCGGAACCTGTTGCCCGCACCATAGCAAAGTTAAATACCAATAATGAATCCTGCCCTAATCACTTTGTTCAGTACGGCGGACTTGAAGGGCTCCGGGGGAGCAGCAGGGAAACAGATAATATCATAAATATACTCCGCCGCAGGAGGGACCGGGCGGTAGAAATACTTAATTCTGTGAAAGGGGTCAGGTGCTTTAACCCGGAAACCACATTCTATCTTTTCCCGAATGTCAGCGAAGCAATGAAAAGGAAGGGGTTTGATTCTTATGAGCGGTTCCGTAAAGAAGTTCTTTTACGGACAGGGGTTTCCTTCTGCACCCGGCTCCATTTCGGAAGGGAAATTAAAGGCGAAAAAGAAAAATATATAAGGTTTGCATATTCAGGCATAGGTATAGAGGATTTAACCCGCGGCCTTAACTGCTTTAAGGAGTTCATCGAGCATTAGTTTTCTGGTTTGGTATTGACAAAAATGGCATTATATGTAAAAGTCATACAGACTTTTAAGTTTAACGGGGAAAATATAAGAGGTAGGTATTAAAATGAGAAAAACAGTTTTGGCTGCAATTGCGGGATTCCTGCTCTCGGTGCCCGGCACTGCGACTGCCCTTGAAATATCTTTGCTGCCCAATTACGGAATGGTTCTTTCACCTGATATTTCAGGGTCCGGAGTAACTGAGGGGGGAATAGGTTATACGGGTCGGCTTCTTTTAGCCGGCAGCATGTTTGCGCAGTATGAGGTGGGTTTTGAAAGCGGTCTGCTTTCGGTATATAAAAAGGACGGGAATAACGGGGATATAACCAGCCGGACAATACCCCTGACAGCTCTTCTCAGGTATAATTTTTACTCTCTGGGGGATATAAAACCTTACTTTATAAGCAGCGGGGGGGTTTACCATACCGTTACTAAAAACGGAAGCAGGGAAACCAAAAATAATTTCGGGGCCTCTGCCGGGCTCGGGACAAGACTGGCCTCTTCCGGAATGCCTTTTTTCATAGATACCTCCCTGCGGGGAACTTTTATATTTGACAATGATTTTGAAAACGATATGCTTATAATGCTTCACGTGGCATTTGGAGCGGGACTTAAATTTTAAAACAGCTTTGGCTGCAGTAAGAGGATATTTAAAAAATATAGGGGGGGTCAGTTATAGCGGCTGAGCCCCGAAAAATTCTGGTTGTAGATGACGACCCCAATATAATAATGCTGATGAAGGTTCTTCTTCAGAAAAAGGGATACGGGGTAATTACAGCTTCTGAC
>PWQF01000107.1 GCA_003556865.1 Elusimicrobiota bacterium
GAAGAGAAGCGATATCCATCGATATAAAAAGGCAGTCTGGTTCCAATATAGTAGAGGTGGCCCGCAATATAGCAGATGCTGTGGAGGAGATAAGGGGGCAGCTCCCTTCTGATTACAGGCTTGAGATGGTATATGACCAGTCTGAATATGTGGAAGAATCAATCAGGGGTATAGGCTCCTCTGCTCTGATGGGAAGCATACTTGCTTTTATAGTCCTCTTTGTCTTTTTAAGGAATTTTAAAAACTCTCTTATAGTGGCTGCCGCTATTCCGGTATCCCTGGCCGTAACCTTTATATTTGTTTATTTTAACGATATTTCGCTTAATATGATGTCGCTGGGGGGGCTGGCCCTGGGGGTAGGGATGCTTGTTGACAGCTCTATAGTTGTCCTGGAAAATATTTTCAGGTTTAACCAGCAGACTCCGGCTGAGCCGGTTAATAATGCCATAAACGGAACCAATGAGGTGACCGGGGCCATAATGTCTTCTACTCTTACCACCATAACCGTATTTTTTCCTTTTGTCTTCATTGCCGGGGTGGCGGGGCAGCTTTTCAAGGAGCTTGCTTTTACCGTAACTTTTTCGCTTATAGCCTCTCTGCTGGTAGCCGTTACCCTTATCCCCCGCCTGGCCGCCAGGGTAAGGTATAAAGAGCAGAGCGAGCCGGCCTGGACTTCTAAATTAAAGAAGATATATTCTGATTCCCTTAAAGTTTTTTTTAATAAAACCGGTTTTTATCTTGCCATCACCCTGGGGGTTTTTATTATATGCATGTATTATATTTTCGGCATGGCAGGCCAGGAATTTATTCCCCGCATGGGTAGCAGCCAGTTCATAATGAAGGTTGAACTTCCCTACGGCACCCCTGTCGATAAAACAGACGGGACGGTGAGGGAAATAGAAGAAATTTTAGCCGGGATTGACGAGGTTGCTGATATTATATCCAGCGTGGGTTCTGCCCAGGGTGGAGCTGGCGGCGGTGAATCCCTTGACCTTATGGGATCCCACCAGGCGGAAATGATTGTAAACCTTAAAACAAATACTGTAAGGGATATGGACAGGATATTAAATACTGTAAGGAACAGGATAAGTTTTCAGAATATAAGCGGTGATATAGAATATATATCACAGGCCAGTGTGATAGGCAGCGCTGTTTCCGGAGAAGCCCCGTTGTCAATAGATATAAAAGGACACGATGTTAACCAGTTAATAAGCATCTCATCTGAACTTGTTGAAAGGCTTGAGGATATCCCTTTCCTGTTCGGGGTTAAAAGTTCTTTCCGGGGTTACCGGCCTGAAAAAAGCATAGTTGTTAACAGGGACCGCGCCTCTTTATATAATATTTCATCACAAAATATAACAATGACCGCCCAGACGGCAATAAGGGGCTATACTGCCACTACTTTCAGGGAAGAGGACCAGGAAATAGATGTCAGGGTCCGCCTGGCCGGGGCGGCGGAAGCCGCCACCTCTTCATCTTCGGGGGGAGGAGACAGGGGGGGAGCCGATTTAAGCAGGATACTTATTCGTTCACCTCTGGGTTATGACGTATTTTTACACCAGGTGGCGGAGTTCCGGGATTCGGATGTCTCTCCGGAGATACTTAGAAAAGACGGCAGCAGGATAGTATCGGTTACGTCAAATTACTCAGACGTAAGTTTTGCCGCCGCCCTTGGAGCGGTGGAAAGAATTGTGGATGATTTAGATGCCAGGTACAGGGACTATGTAATAGAAATAGGGGGGGACAGGCAGCAGATGCAGGAGTCTTTTACTTCGCTTATTTTTGTAATACTTCTTTCTATTCTTTTTGTTTATATGATTATGGCTTCCCAGTTTGAATCACTGTGGCAGCCGTTTATAATTATATTCACGCTTCCCCTCTCTTTTATAGGGGTGGCCTTAATTCTCTTTCTTACCAGCACCCCTCTCAGCGTTATAGTTTTACTTGGAATAATAATGCTGGGTGGAATTGTTGTAAATAACGGAATAGTTTTAATAAGCTACTATAATGTGATAGAGGAGAAAAAAGGAATGGACCTTGACGCCCTTATCCAGGCTTCCACAACCAGGATAAGGCCTGTGCTTATGACTGCGGTAACAACTGTCCTGGGGCTTATCCCCATGGCTGTGGCGGGGGGGGAGGGGGCTGAATTCCGGGCCCCGCTGGCTATTACGGTAATAGGGGGTCTGCTGATATCAACCTTCCTTACCCTTTTTGTGGTTCCGGGAGTCTATTATTACGGCAGGAGCTATATAATAAAATTTAAGCATTTCCTTAAAAATCTTCCCCTCTAATTTAAAGTATCGCATTATTATTTTCATTAAAGACTTGTAATATGTCTTATTAATAAATAAAATCCCATTAAAGTTGGTGCAATATAATAGAATATAATACTTAAAAGGAGTTTCTCCTATGAGAAAGAAAAGGTATCTTGTAACCGGCGGCGCCGGGTTTATAGGCTCCCATATAACAGCAGAACTGGTCCGCAGGAATGAAGAAGTTATTGTAGTTGACAACTTTATAACCGGAAAAAAAGAAAATCTGGAAGACTTTAAAGATAAAATAAAGCTGGTGGAGGGTGATATAAGGGACCGGGAGCTTATGGATAAGCTCTGCGCCCGGAGCGACATTATTCTTCACCAGGCAGCATTGCGTTCCGTCCCCCGGTCCGTGGACGACCCCCTATCCAGTAACGATTACAATATAACCGGAACCCTTAATCTTCTGATGGCGGCAAAAGATAATAAGGTTAAAAAAGTTGTTTACGCCTCATCATCTTCTGTATACGGGGATACCCCGGCCCTACCAAAAAAAGAGGAGCAGCGTCCTCTTCCCATATCCCCCTATGCCGTTTCCAAGCTGACCGGGGAGCATTACTGCCGGGCTTTTTCAAGGACCTTCGGTCTGGATACGGTAAGTTTAAGGTATTTTAACGTTTTCGGTCCGCGCCAGGACCCCAATTCTAAATATGCGGCAGTAGTTCCGATTTTTGCCAGCCAGGCTTTTTCCGGCCAGCCTCTTACCGTTCACGGCCGGGGTACCCAGTCGCGGGATTTCACCTATGTCAGCAATGTGGTTAAGGCCAATTTGCTTGCCGCCGAATCCGAAGGCTTA
>PWQF01000036.1 GCA_003556865.1 Elusimicrobiota bacterium
GCTTTTTACCGAAATATCCGCTAAAAGCACCACGGCGACGGCAATAAGGGCGCCGGAAATTATGTAGGCGCCGGCAGTGCCGAAAGCTATTCTTAAAAACCCGTCTGCCAGAAAATCTCCGAGCAGCCCCCCGCCGCCCGGCGCGCCGGAAGGTCCGGGGGCTGTAAGGTGAAGAAAAGTGCTCCCCCCCCCTGTCAAGGCCAGAAGTCCCCAGAAAAAAGTATATTTAAAGGGAAGGGTGCGGTGGAGGAACTCGCTTAGGGCCCACCAGAGAAAAAAAAGGGGCATAAGGTAACCTAAATAGCCTGTAAATTCCTCAATAACATTTATAAGGGCGTTTCCGGCAAGACCTATATTTTTGGTGGCAAAGCCTAAAATAAGAATAAGAGACAGGGCCGCCAGGCCAATGCCTCTTATATCTCTGGTTATCTGTGAAGGCCCCCCCCGCCCCTTTCTCTTATCCGCCGCCATCACCTTTGCCGTTTCTTACTATCCAAAGAAAATTCCCCCTTCTCTCAATGACGGCAGCCTCCTGCCCTAAAAGCCATCCGGCGGCCAGCAGAAGTTCTGTACCCCTGCAGTTCAGGTGAAATTTCAGGTCATTCAGCTTCACCTTTTCATTTACATCCAGAAACCCTTTCACACGCCCGGCAAGAAGAGCAATTTCCGGACTTTCCATTAACCTAAATGTTTAACTTCAAAAAGAGGGTCGTTTACCTTTACGGCAGAAGCGTTTTTGGCAATAATTTTTTTTATTCTGCAGCTCCGTTCGATCTGCACTTCATTCATAAGCTTCATAGCCTCTATTATGCATACCGTGGAGCCGGCCTGCACTTCCTCGCCTTCATTTATGAATGGGTCGGCGCCCGGGGTGGGAGCCTCATAAAAGATCCCGTTCATGGGGGAGCGTATATACTCCTTTACTTCTTTATCCTCTTCTTTTTGAACCTCTTTCTCCCCGGCCGGGGGCAGGGGGATTTCTGCCCGGAGGGTTCTCCGCTTAATCTCAAGGCTGAACGAGTTCTCTTCCCAGCTGACCGCGGAAAGGTTCTCTTTTCTCATAAGCCTGTATATATCCCCTACCGCTCCTGAAAGGGAAGATGAAGTTTTCTTTTTATCTGATTTTTTCTTTGCCATTATCTCTTATTCAGTTCCTCTTCTCTTCTTCTTCATTTAATTCTTCCTGGGACATTGCCTGGACCCGGCTTAAATTTATTCTTCCCCTCTCATCAATTTCAATACATTTAACCTTGACCTTCTCACCTTCCTTAAGTATATCCTGCACTTCCTTTACGTGATAGGGGGCAAGCTCGGAAATATGCACCAGTCCGTCCTGCCCGGGAAGGATCTCCACAAAGGCGCCGAAATTCATTATATTTTTTACGGTTCCAATATAGATTTTTCCCGGCTGGGCTTCATCGGTATAACCCTGCACCTGCCTGATAGCCTCTTCCATATCCTCGTTTTTAGCGGCGCTTACGGCCACGGTCCCGTCATCCTCAATATCAATATCCGCGCCGGTCTCTTCCTGTATCTTCTTTATATTTTTCCCTCCGGGCCCTATAAGGCTCCCTATTTTCTCCGGATTTATCTTAATCACCTTTATTCCCGGAGCATGGGGAGAGAGTTCCTGGCGGGGAGCGGGAATCTCTTTTTCAATTTCCTCTATGGTCTTTATCCTGGCATCCCGGGCCTTGGAGAGGGCTTTCTGGAGAATCTCTTCTGATATCCCCTTTATCTTTATATCCATCTGAATGGCGGTAATACCCTTCCTGGTCCCGGCCACCTTAAAGTCCATATCCCCGGAGTGATCTTCGTCGCCAAGCATATCGGTAAGTATAACCCCTTCTATTATTCCCATACCCACTCCGGCTACAGGGGACTTTATCTTAACCCCGGCGTCCATAAGGGCAATAGTTCCGGCGCATATGCTGGCCATGGAAGAAGATCCGTTTGACTCAAGTATGTCAGAGACAACCCGCACGGTGTAGGGAAACTCCTCGCGGGAGGGAAGGACTTTCTTTATGGCCTTTTCCGCTAAAAGGCCGTGCCCTATCTCTCTTCTTCCGGGGCCGCGGTTAGGCCTTACCTCTCCCACAGAAAAAGGCGGGAAATTATAGTGAAGCATAAAGTTCTTTTTATATTCACCGACAAGTTCATCCATTATCTGCATATCGGACATTGAACCCAGGGTTACAGCGGCCAGGGCCTGGGTTTCACCTTTTGTGAAAGTACCGCTTCCGTGAGTTCGGGGCAATACGGAGGAGCGGCAGTCTATGGGCCGGAGCTCATCGGCTTCTCTTCCGTCCACCCTTATCCCCTCCTCTTTTATAAGGGTTCGCAGCACTTTCTTTTCCAGCCCGGAAAAAGCGGTTTTCACCTGGGACTCCTTTTCTTCGGCTTCGGGAGATTGCTGATCCACAAGTTCTTCTATGAGAGCCTCTTTTATCTCTTTTAACTTTTCCCATCTTTCAGCCTTGCTGCTTTTATTTCTAAAAAGTTGGGTTATCTTTTCCCGGGCAATACCGGCTACCTCTTCCTCTAAGGCATCATCTTTTTGCGGGGGTATGAACTCTTCTTTTTTGGGGTTTGCCTGCTGGATTATTTTTTTCTGCAGCTCAACTATCTTAAAAATTTCCGAGGATGCCTGGCTGATAGCGTTTAAGGCGTCTTCTTCGGTGACCTCATCGGCTTCTCCCTCCAGCATTACTACGGCCTCTTCTGTTCCCGCTACCACAAAATCCATATCCCCCTCCTCGATCTGTTCCGGGGTGGGGTTTAATATCAGCTGGTTGTTTACCCTTCCAAGCCGCACCGCTCCCACCGGCCCCATAAATGGAGCAGGAGAGAGAGCCGTAGCGCAGCTGGCTCCTATAAGCGAGGGTATATCAGAGTCATTTTCACCGTCCGAAGAGAGGACTGCAATCATTATCTGAACCTCTTTTTTATAACCGTCGGGAAAGAGGGGACGTATGGGCCGGTCAATAAGCCTTGAGGTAATAGTCTCTTTTTCCTGGGGCCGGCCTTCTCTCTTAAAAAAACCTCCCGGTATTTTTCCGGCAGCGTAA
>PWQF01000309.1 GCA_003556865.1 Elusimicrobiota bacterium
ACGACCCTAGAAACTACTTAGAAATAGACCTAGACCAAATCAACAACGAACACAACCTAGAAATCATAAGTATGAGAAACTACTTCGTAAACGGCGAAGACTTCACACAAACACAAACACAAGCAGACACAATATTCATGAACACCGTAATAACTTATCAACTACTAGGCTTTAAATCTAGCGGGATTAGTCGCCAATGGGAACCATACACACAAAACAGCACACTCATCGATAAAGTACAATTCGCACATGTAAAAGCAGAAATACACACAGGAAACCCAATGCCAGATTTCGTCACAGAACCATGGGACTACGCAATAAACCTAACAAAAAACGCATCATACAGAAGAGACGGACAACCAACACTCGAATACGAAGTACTAGAATTCAACTCATTCGACGACCCAGAATACCAAGAACTCGCAAACAGAACACCCCCCTATAGAAACACAGTAAGAATATTCTCAGACAACACACTAACAATGGCAGTAAACAGCAACGGGTACTTGTCAGGAGGAATAATATCAAGAGGAACCGCAAGAGGACCTCCTACAAATTTATCAGAAAGAAATACTAGTGAAGAAGTTCTTGAAGCAACATACTCAATGGCAAACTCTCCTGCATCAGGATCAAACTCAGCAACATTTATCTTATCATACGATACAGATGGAAATATACAAATTAACGAAATGGGATATAACTTAATACAATTTAGACAACACATACCAAAAAACATACAATACACCATAGCACCACCAGTTAAACAACCATCAGATTTTAAAAAATGATAAATGGCAATAATAGGATGTTGGGACATCAGCGTTGCGTTGTCATACAATCATATGTTCTGAATAACAATGCTGAAAAGGCTTGCAGAATGGTTTATTGTTGTTTTCGTAAAAGACCATGAGAATACCATACACAAAGGGGTTTTGTTTTTTTAATGGCAAATGATTCTTGTAAATAATCGTATCTTTCCAATTTGAAATATACGCCCATGACAATTCAGGAACTGGCCAAACTGGTATATGAGGATTTCAAACTTGGCGAGAATGAGGATTTCCTTTATCAGGTGAAAACAAAATCCGAATTTGAATTTGCCACGTTGGCTCATTTCGGTTTGGGTCTCAGCATAAGAAATCGTTACAGGTTCTGGGATGAATATTCAAAATACCATGAAAAAAACATCGATGGAATTTCTAAGCATCCAGATGATGTAAGCCATGAGGTGTTGTGTGAGGTGTATAGGTATGCTAAGAGGATGTTGGAGAATTAAAACTGCTCCTTTACCTTTAACGTTTATGCCACCCACACCTTAATTGGATTTACAACGAGCCTTTTACGCAGCAGAATGAAAAATGTTACGTTTTTTGAAACAAATGTCGATGTTTTGCGTATAATTGTTCGAGCAAGTTTCGTATTTGCGTTTTTGTTTTTTTGGTTCTCATTTTAAGTTTGAAAGGGCAGGTTTACTTGCCCTTTTTTTGTGTTGTATAAATAACCCGCAATGTATTGACAACCCTGCAATGTTTAATCAACGACAGCAGTAGCATCTTAGGTTTAATCCTCCACCTCCCTCTCAGGCAACTGCAACACCTCTGCCGTTTCAAGTTCCTTCCCCGCAATGCCCGTGATGGAACCAAACAAAGCGGAAATGTTTTCCTGAACGGCCCAGATCTGCTTCTCTCTTTGTGCCCAAACCTTATGCATCGCCTTTTTTTCCTGGTTCAGCCCACTGATCATGGCATCATAATTCTCCACAATTCGCCTGATGTTCTGAACAAACTCATTGGAAGTAAGATAAGCATAAAGCAGCTCCATTTTGTCTCCCTTATTCTCCTGCATAAGTTTAACCGAATGGGTCTTTATCAGCATTTCACGAAGAACCAATGAAATGCTCTGCACCTCGTGAAATCCGCAGATCCAAATGCCTTCATGCTGCCCAAACCTGTCCATGCCCGAAGGAAACGCCTGGGTAACCAAAACGGCAATATCCGCCTTGCAGGCAATCTGGTCCTGCTTGAGCTTGTCGATCCAATCTCTGGCAAAATTTTTGGTCCGTTTGCTTTCGTAGACAATCTTTCCACATTCTTTTTGTCCTGCATTGATAACCGTTTGAATGGAATCCGCTCCTTTTATGCCTTTGGGCACTTCTTCAATTATGTCAAACGGATAGGTGCTCTTCAAAAGATCTTCCAGCGCCATTTCCTGAACCTCTCCCTGCAACTGCATGGATCCCTGTTCGGCTTTGCGTTTCATTTCTTCGGCCAGTTTCTTGTTGTCATCAATTTGTTTGAGAAGTTTGATTCTTTCCAGTTCAAATCCTTCACGCTCTTTTTTTCTTGCCTTTTCTTCAATCTCCCTTTGTCTCTCCAGCATCTGTCTTTCGATTTCCAGGGCCATCTCTTCCTCTTTTTCTTCCAGCTCCTTTTGCTGTCTGAGAAGATCAACCTCCTTTTGTCGTAGCGTTTTGTTTTCTTCTTTTTGTTTGGTGTTTTCCTGCCGAAGCCTTGCCAGTTCGCTCTCAAATGACTGCTGGGTTGACTTCTCAATCTTGATTTTTTCGGCAGAAAGCATCTCCATGAGTTTCTCCTCCAGAATCTTGTCCTGCTCTTCTTTGATTCGGTTTATTTCTTCCTTGTCCTTTTTCAGGTTCTGCCTTTCTCTGTT
The DNA here is from genome assembly GCA_003556865.1 of Elusimicrobiota bacterium. Next base: position 2,671 of record PWQF01000309.1, read on the forward strand.
GATGATTTCCGCCTGCTGCCGCATTTTTGTTTCGTACTCCTTCTTGAAATGCTCTTCCAATTTGCCCGATAATGCCTGTTCCACATCAAACTGGTGACCGCAGTTGGGGCATTGGATCTGATTTGCCGATAATGGTGCCATGATTGGTGGATTTATGGTTATGGTTACAAAAATAAAGAATAAAAATATAATATTATATAATTGAGATTTAAATAAAACAAATAAAAACAAAAATGATTTTTATCTGGTGATGAAACGCATGCAAAACATGCCATCCAGGATAGGCCTTCTGCCATTTTTTGCACAACCCAACCGCCTCATCTCCCCTGGCCAGGTCGGTCTTGTTGACCAATAACATGACAGGGATGCCTGATCTTTTGATCTTCTGCA
>PWQF01000110.1 GCA_003556865.1 Elusimicrobiota bacterium
CGCTTAAGCTTCTTATAGGCATAACCAGATGTTCAGCCTCCATAAATCTGCTTTCCCTGTAATCAGAAGCTCTTCCCGGCGAAATCTTTTTAAGCAGGTCTAAGGCCTCCCGGTTTAAATCGGTTGAGTATCCCCGCGCCCGGGGGATATCCCCTTTTCTAATAAAAAACGGAAAAAAAACATTACCCTTAGCGGCCGCTTCTTCCGCCAGCCTGGAATCATCCCGCGGGAAATCATTAGACTCTTCGGTAAAAAGAACATCAAAAATAATGGAGCGGGGGGAATAGCCGGAAATTATATTTATAAAAGAAGCCATATAGGCTCTTCTCCAGGGCCAGCGGCCTAAAAAATCCCCGGAAACAGATTCATCGTCTATTGCTACTATAAAAACCTTTTCTCCGGCAGGAATCGGACCTCTTATAAGAAAGCGCCAGTCAACTGTTTTAAGTTCAAACGTTTGGCCTATCCCCGCCACCATCATAAATACCGCTATAAGGGAGGGAATAACTGCAATTAATATTAAGCTTATTTTCTTTTTCATTTGACCTGTTTTTTATTATAGTTAAAATACGGGCAGTTGACAATAAACAGGAGTTTTAAATTATGTGCCAGATAGATCAGTTAAAGCAGAAGAAAGCAAAAAAATATTTTTTTGAAAATTTTTTTTTAAGCCAGGCTTCGGGTATTCTTACCGCCGTTTTTCTTATTTTACTTTTAAATTCCAGTTTCCAGTCCCTTGCTGAAAATTTTTTTGCTTCTGTTTCACCACCCTTCTTTTTACGGTCCCTTTATCTTTTAATCCTTCTTTTTTTGATTCACCTCTTAAGCTTTTTTTTCAGCTGGGCAGCGGGATTTAAAACAGAAAAGAAGTACGGCTTTTCAAACCAGACCTTCACCGGCTGGTTTAAGGATTATGTTAAGGCATTTCTTTTAAGCGTGGCAATAGGGTTGATAGTAGTAAATGTATTTTATCTTTTAACTGAAATTTTTCCCTCTTTATGGTGGCTGGGGACCGCTCTTTTCCTTTTTATTTTCAGCGCGTTTCTGCAGCGTATTGCCCCGGCGCTCATTATTCCAATCTTTTACCGCCTCCACCCGCTGGAAGACCAGAACCTTAAACAGGACCTGACCCATATGGCAGAAAAGGCCGGGTTCAGGCTGCTGGGCATATACAAAATATTTTTAGGAGATAAAACTAAAAAAGCAAACGCGGCGGTGACCGGACTGGGAAAAACGAAAAAAATGCTTCTGGGCGACACCCTCACTGAAAAATATGACAGGGAAGAGATTAAAGCTGTAATGGCCCACGAACTGAGCCACTCGGTCAGGGGCCATATATTTAAGCTCTTATTTACCGACGCTCTCTTTACTCTGCTCAGCCTTTATCTTTTATTCAGGCTTTTTCCTTTAATTTCAGATTTTTTAAATATAAGAGGGGTGCAGAGCATATACTCTCTTCCCGCGCTTATTCTTATACTGGGCGTTGTCAATTTTCTTTTCCGCCCATTTAAGCTTTATATATCCCGCTCTTTTGAAAAAGAGGCCGATAACGATGCCCTTAATCTTTCCGGCAGGCCGGAAAAATTCATATCCCTTTTAACCTCTTTTGCCAACGACTACCTCTCATATGCGGACCCGCCGGAGATAATTAAAATTTTCAGCTACAGCCACCCCCCGCTGAAAGAAAGAATAAGGAATGCAAAAAAATTTAAAGAAAAAAAGAGCTTTACCTGACCCCATAGTTCAGACTACCCAACCCTCTTCTCTCTGATTTTTCAACAGTTCCCTTATAAATCTTTTTTCTTTAAGCGTAGTTCTTTTATCTTCTAAATATCCCTTAACTGTTTTAAGGGCCGCCTTGCTTACCGCGTATTCGGGGTCACTTATGAGGGGAGCTACTATTTTTCGGCCATTTTCAGAATCAAGGGAAGCCGCCAGTTCCGCGCTCCACAGCCTTATCCAGGGGTTATTATTTAAGCTCATTTTTTTTAAAAGCCCTACTGCAGAAGAAACATTTTTTCTTTTAAGCCCTTCAAAAGCCCGCAGCAGCTCTTTTCTTTTTTCTTCTTCTTTCTCTGTGCTGCTTATAACCGGTTCAACTACCTTTCGGGGTTTACCTCCGGATGAAACTGATTCCTCCAGCAGTTTCCGGTAGCGGGCCTTTAGTCTTTCTTCTCTTAAGCTTTCCTTCTGGCTTCTCCTCTCCTCCCGGCGCCGCATTTCTTCTTCTTCCCTGCTTTTCTTTTCCTTCAGCCGTTTCAGCTCCGCCTCCATTTTTTTTACCCTCTCATCGGATTCTTCTGATATTTTCTCTATGGTTTGGGCATTAATGAGGCTCAGTTTTTTTATCCAGCTGCCGGTTATAAAAAGTATGATAACCAGAAAAAAACCTGCTGTTAATATATAGTAAACAGCTGAAACCGACTGTTTTTCTTCCGAAGCCATAATTATGGGGCGCAGAAGCTCTCTTTCCCTTAAGGTTATTTTTTCAGGGGGCATTTCAATTATTTTAACTCTCTCCTCTCTTTTTTCCTCTTCCCTTTTAGCCATATCCCCGAACATATCCTCATCTAATGCTGCCGTCTCGTCACTATATTCCTGAGGATTGAGTTTTTCGTCCAGCATATAATATACACCGGCTATTTTTTCATCCCCGGGCAGTATCTCCCTGGCTTCTTTTATAAGTTCAAAGGCTTCTTTATTATCACCTTCTTCAAAAGCTCTCCCTGCCTTTATAACCAGCACTTCCCCCAGCAGTCCCCGCGCCCTTTTATCCGAAGGGTCCCGGCTGTGGGCCTGCCGCAAATCTACCGCAGCCTCCTCCATCCTTCCGTCAAGGTAGGAGTTAAGGCCCCGGGCGTAGAAATCTTCATCATCCCCCCCGTTAAGTGAAGGAGGAATTAATAAAATAAAAATTAATAAAATAATTTTAAAACCTTTCAACGGGTTATCTCCATAAGTCTATTAACCCTGCTCATAAGGGAAAGAGCTGCGCTGTTATCCGGCTCCAGGGAGAGTATTTCCCGCAGCCGCGAGCGGGCCTCCTC
>PWQF01000165.1 GCA_003556865.1 Elusimicrobiota bacterium
CAAAATGATATTCCCCTCTTAAAAGAGGCGGACAAAGCAATTCTGGTAAGCAGAAAAAGGGTTTCCCTGCCGGGGGCTTTATATACCCGTTCATCGGGGCCGGAAGGCTTTTCAGAGGCAGTTGAGAATTTTATTCTTCCCTGAACTACAGCTCTTTTACGCTGTCAATTTTTTTACTTACCCGGGCATAACTGTCTATCATTCTGTAAAGGTGCCGGAAAGAAAAATCGTACCCCTTCAAAGCCACATTCATTGTGTACCATAAAACCCTTGAAACCCACAGCTTAAATAGAAGCTTTCTCCAGTCCTCATCCCCGGGTTTGAATTTTTTCAAAAGGACCTTATAGGTCCTGTACCAGTTGGCGTCATCCATAAAATTAAAATAAGGCCTTTTTCTGTTTTCTGCCATATTGTTTTTTACCCCGGCAGGAAAATTATCAAGAAGCTGTTCCTGTTTTGGTGTCCACTCTTTTGTTAGAAGAAGTATAGTTTTCTGGATGTCAAATCCCAGCTTATTTTCCACTTTGTTGGAAACCCCGGAAGCATGCTCTATTCTGTGTTTTATATGCCCTATACCCCTTTTCCCGTCTTTTAAGGAATGTATTACGCTGAAGCATTCATAAAGCATAGATTCCAGAGCATCAAGTCCGGGATAGAGCGCGTGATCTTTTCCCTCCGACATATAGGTCTCATACATTGAAAAACCGTACCTGAGCATTTTATAGGTATAAATGGTGTCTATTCCCCAATCCGACTGGGCCATTACTTCTCCGTCCTTTACAAGTTTTTCAGCCACTTTTCTTTTCATTAAAAGTTCTCCCCCCAGGGGTTGTTCTATAAAAGGAAGCTGGGAATCAGGAAAGAGGATGGAAAAACCTGTTTTTGTAATCATCCAGGTTATCATTGCATCGGTCCTTGCTCTTGGAAAATAATGCCTTACCACGTCAAAGCCCATATCTGCGGATTTTTCCGATTCCAGTATCCATTCAGATGAGAAATTTTTTATGTCCGCATCATAAAAATGAATGCGGGAAAAACCGGTCTTCTCTATAAAATATTTTAAAGCGGTATTCATACCGTCCCCTTTTCCGGCCCGCTTACGGCCCAGTCTTTCCTGGACCGTAAAGGTTATTTTTTTGTTTTTTAATTTTTTAATTTTTGAGGCCATTTTTTCTGACTGCAGATAACAGTTGTTTTTAACAGCCCCCACACAAAGGACCTCTCCAACCGAGTCTGAGGAAAGGGCCTCTTTTATATTCTCAGTGAAAACTTCTACATCCTCTTTTTTAAAGGGAAAACAAACCAGACTTTTACTCATAAGTAACTCCTTTTATTTTTCGTTTACGGTCAATTTTAATTACTATATCAGATTTTGGATACAAAGTGTCCTGTATATGTTTAATCCACCTCTGGTAATGATCTAAAAAAATGTTAACCTGCTCATCTGACATTGCCTCTTTGCCTTCTGCTCTCAGGGCCTTTTCCTGCTGCAGTCTCTGCTCGTATATATCTGTAATATTTTCAGGTTTTATCATAATAAGAGAATCGATATATTTCCATAATGAAGGGTAATCTTTTTTCAGTCTGCAGTTTATAAATTTTCTGGAGTTTCCCTTGGGATCCTTTAACATCTCTATACGGTTGAAAGGCTTTTCCAGCTCTTTAGGGGAAACAGGGTTTTCCAGCAGGTTCCAACCCTCAAAAATAATAAAATCGGGTTGACCCTTAAAATTATACCACTCTTTTTCCGGCGCCCTGTCTCCTCTGCCCTCTTTGAGCCATTTATTAAAACGTGGAATAGGGGTTATATCGGAGGGGGTTGCCTGAATCAGATTTTTTAAGGTTTTTTGGGCAAGCTTTATGTCATGAGTTCCCGGCCCCCTTACCTCCAGTAGTTTTTTGCTGCGTGCCTCCTTCTGCCTTTTTTTAAAGGTCCAGTAAAAATCATCAATTGAAAGGGAGAGAGCTTTTTTTCCCTCCTTCTGCAATTCTTTTTTTATATTTAAGGCAAGAGTTGTTTTACCGCAGCCGGGCGGACCGTTTATTCCTGAAATAAAAGTAGCCTTATTGCTCCTGGACTTAATCCAGCGGGCAAGGGGCAAGGCAGACTCTTTTAATTCTTTTTCTTTTAAGTTTTTAAACATACCTGTAAATTATAGTTAAAATATCAGAAAAATCTAAAAAATACTTATTTTTTTCATCATTGCCAGACTTATGATAAGAAAAACTATGTTTGCCGACCAGGCGGCCAGCAGGGGGGGCAGCTGCCCCCCGGTCCCCAGGGCTCTTCCCACGGTGATGGCCCCCCAGTAAACAAATGAAATAAGCAGGGCAATAAAAAAACCGGCGGTCCTGCTTTTCATACCTCCCCACAGGGCAAGGGGTATGCCCAGTACAAGTATTACCGTGTTTGAAAAAGGAAAGGATATCTTATGGTTAAGTATTACTCTTTGCCTGCGGGAAGGCATTCCGCCCCTTTCCAGTCTGCGGGTGTGCCTTAATAAAGCTAAAAACCCCATATTTTCAGGGTCTTCCGTTTCCCGGGCGAAGTCACGGGGAGTTTCTTTAATATCTGACTTCCTGGTTTCAAATTCAGTATATGATATGATATCCCCGTCCCCGGGTGAAAATTCTCGTATTGTGCCGTCAAAAAGACGCCATTGCCGGTTTTCATACATAGCTTTGGATGCGTTTAGCCTTAGTTTTTCCCTGGTGGTTCCGGGAAAAAATTCTATTATCCTCAGTTCATTAATAATACCGTTTGAAAGTTTTTCTATAAAGTAAATTCTGTCTGCTCCGGCAAGATAAGTCAGGTTTTCCCTAACCCGTGATCTTTCGTGCAGCTCCCGGCCCCTTATTAGCCTGAAAAGCCTCTCTGCCCTAAAGCTGGAGGAGGGGACAATAGTTTCACTTAAAATAAGTGAAGCGGCGCTTATTAATAAAGATATGAAGAGCAGGGGTTTTAAAACTTTTAAAAGACTTATTCCGGAACTGGCTATTGCATTTATTTCCCCGTGCCTTTTAAGACCGCCCAGGGAGAAAAG
>PWQF01000259.1 GCA_003556865.1 Elusimicrobiota bacterium
GAACATCTTTATCTCTGTAATAGAGCCTTGTAATTTTATTTAAGGCTAACTGCCGCCGCTGACCTTCAGCATACGCCAGATAATATAGAAAAGATGTGTTCAATGGATTTGACTGATCTGTTTGGGATTTCGTCTTGAATTGTATTAAAAGAAAGAAGGGAGTCTTTGACTTTCAAAAATTCTCTATTCCAGAATAATCAATTTATATTATTACTACGGTAGTTACTATGGCATTCATTTAAACGTTTGTCAAGCCCTGTAAGCTTAAAGTTCGCATAATTATCTGAATCCCAATCATTCCGTAATGAACTTCAAAGCTGATAATTCCGCGAAGGATTATTCGGGCGCTGTTTTTAACTTTTCATCAGTTCTTAATTTTAAAAGATATGATTTATAACTTAAAACCAAAAAGAGAATATGATACAGAGAAAGCTCCCCGGGGGTTATTTTTTACCGCGTTTATTTTTCTGCTGAATAGTATTAAGAGTCCGTACTGCGGCCGTAATTGAGAACCTCTTTATCCGGGATAATTTTTTTTCTTACAAGATCCCCGGGGTTCACCTCTTTTTTTATTGATATTTTTATTTTCAAATTTGGATTGGAGGCGGAATCAAGAGGGTTCCCCTCCTCATCCTGCATCTTTTCTATCCTCTGAGAAAAATATTCTCTTTGAGGGCCGATAATTTCTATCCGGTCCCCCCGTATAAGTTTGTTTTTTTGCTGGATTAAAGCCATCTTAGCCGGCTTATCATATTCCAGTACAACCCCCGCAAACTCGTAATTTGCTAAATAGGGCTCTTTTTCATATATCTGGGTTTTGCCGCCAGGCGCTGAATTAAAAAAGGCTTCGGTATAGGGCCTGTGACTGGTCTTTTTAAGTTCATCTATCCATTGCGGCTTCACCCTGAAACCGGAGGGGTCGGCCAGATAGTTATCAATAGCCTTCCTGTAAACCGACACAACCGTGGCCACATATAATACGCTTCGCATCCTACCTTCAATTTTTAAGCTGTTTAAACCGCTCTCAACCAGTTCAGGGATACGGGCCAGGAGACAAAGGTCCTTTGAGCTCATAATATAAGACCCTCTTTTATCTTCATATACCGGGAAATATTCCCCGGCCCGCTTCTCTTCCATTAAAGCATAGGACCACCTGCAGGACTGGGTGCAGCCTCCCAGGTTTGCGTTCCGGCCGGTCATATAACCGCTTAAGTAACAGCGGCCAGAATAGGATATGCACATTGAACCGTGAATAAAGGCTTCAAACTCAAGGGCGGCCGGGCTTTTCTCTATTATCTTTTCTATCTCTTTTATGGAAAGCTCCCGGGCAAGTACAATTTTCTTTATCCCGGCCCTATGCCAGAAGATTGCGCTTTTATAATTTACGGTATTGGCCTGGGTGCTTAAAACTAAAGACAAATTTTTATACTTTTCCCTTACAAGAGATATCAGTCCCGGGTCCGATACGATAATCCCGTCGGGTCCTATTTCACTTAATTTGCCGATATATTCCGGCAGGCCGGTAAAGTCCCTGTTATGAGGTATGGCGTTTACCGCCACATAGGTTTTTTTGTTTCTTTCCCTGGCAAACCGGACTGCTTCATCAATCTCATTAAGGGAAAAATTATTTGCAGCGGAACGGAGGCCGTACTTCTTTCCTGAAAAGTATGCCGCATCAGCGCCATATTCCAGCGCTGCTTTAAACTTACTTAAATTCCCCGCCGGGGCAACAAGTTCCGGTATTTTCATCTTTTTTTTCATTATCAGCTTCTTTTACTTTTAAACCATAAGGATAAGGCTGCCGGAAAAATATTTAAACAGCCGTAATTAATTTTAATAAAAAGGTATAAGAAAACAAAATTAAAAGAAGTGCGCGGCCTTAACATTTATCTTAAATATTGACATAGACTGAAAATAATTGATACATTAAAAAAAACTGGAATAAAAAAAGGAGGAAGTATGAAGAAAGAAGCGCTTATAATAGTGGATCTCCAGAATGATTTCTGCCCGGGGGGGGCTTTAGAGGTTCCGGACGGGGACAGGGTAATTGAACCCATAAATAATATTTCCCGGGGTTTTTATAAAGTTGTGCTTTCCCAGGACTGGCATCCCGAAAATCATTTTTCATTTGCCTCCACCCATAAGAAAAAAGCTTTCCATACAGTAGAAAAAGAAGGGAAGGAGCAGACCCTGTGGCCGGACCATTGCGTACAGAAAACAGAAGGGGCGGATTTTCACCCCGGACTGGATGCGGCAGCTGCAGACCTGATTATAAGAAAAGGTTCCAGTCCCTCCCTTGACTCCTATTCCGCCTTTCTGGAAAACGATCAAAAAACAGAAACCGGCCTTCATTATTACTTAAAAGGTATGGGCATAAAGGATATATATGTATGCGGCCTGGCTACGGATTTTTGTGTTTATTATACCTGCCTTGACGGTTTAAAGCAGGGGTTTAATGTATATCTTATAGAGGATGCCACCCGGGGCATAGATCAGCCGGAGGGAAGCCTGCATAAGGCCTTGGAAGATATGAGGGAAAAAGGGGTCAGGTTTTTAAGCTCTAATTCCCTGGTTTAAGAGTAAAAAAAACCGGCGGCAGTTTAAATGAATAAATCACCCGGCACCGTTTCAGAAGGAGCGCTCTTTACCGACTTTTATCAGCTGACCATGGCCCAGCTTTATTTTAAAGAGGGCATTCACGAAACAGAGGCCCGCTTTGACTACTTTTTCCGTACTAACCCGGATTACGGCGCCCACCAGGGGGGGTATTGCGTTTTTTCCGGCCTTTATTCTCTTCTTCAGTGGATGGAGAGTTCCTGTTTCGGGAGCAGGGAGATTAAATACCTGAACGAATATAGGGACGGGGAGGGGAAAAAAGTTTTTGAGCAAAACTTTTTAAAGTGGCTTGCTTCTGGATCTATTTTTTCCGGCCTGAGCATAAAAGCAGTCCAGGAAGGAAGGGTGGTTCATCCTTCAGCCCCCCTTCTTGTAGTCCGGGGGCCCCTGGCCGCCGCCCAGCTTCTGGAATCGGCCCTGCTGAATTA
>PWQF01000046.1 GCA_003556865.1 Elusimicrobiota bacterium
AAAAGTTTATAAATATTCTGAATGATATATAATGAAAATATAATCAGACGCGTCAAGCGCGGGAAGGAAAAAGATTATCAGCGAACAGATAAAAATACTTGTTGTCGACGACGACACACATATACTCAGATTTCTTGAAGTGATGCTTTCAAGAAGCGGCTATACTGTTGAGACGGCTCGTGACGGTTCTCTGGCTCTGGAGAAAGTTATACTCGACCGTCCTGATCTGATGATTCTGGATATAGATATGCCCGAGATTAACGGCTTTGATGTGCTTCAGAGAGTCAAGGAGAATCCCGCCACTAAAAGAATTCCCATTATAATTTCAACTGCCAGCACTGAAACCCGCTCTTTTGAACGGGCAGTAGATAAAAACGTGGACCGTTATGTTGCCAAACCTTTTAAAACAGAATTTATGATGAGAAAGATTGAAGAGGTTCTTGAGGAGTATGACCGCAGGTACGGAGCCGACAGAGGTTTAAGCCGTTTGGAAAAACGGCAGGAAAATTTAAAAAAGAAAGGAGGTGAAAAAGTATGAAAGGAACAGTGCAGTTTTTCAATAATATGAAAAATTTCGGGTTCATTAAACCCGAAGATGGCGAAAAAGATGTTTTCGTGCACCGTAGCGACGTTCAGGGCGATGCCTTAAACGAAGGTGATAAGGTTGAGTTTGAATCAGTCGACGGTGACAGAGGCCCCAAGGCTATAAACGTAAGAAAAATAGATTAATTACTTTATAAGTAAAACTTTCCGCCGGGTCTGATAGGCCAATTAAAAGAATAGCCCCACCCCGTCCTGAAAAGGTCGGGGGGCGGGGTATTGTTAAATGGCCCGTTCCCGGTTGACTTTTCTTATTTTAAAAATCTGAAAATAGATATATCTTCAGCTGAAGAGGCAGCAGTGATGCTGTCTTTCAGCTGGGATGTATAAAATTTAAAGGAGGAATTTTGGACTTTAAAATATTTCTAACAGCTTTTACCTCTATACTTATAGCAGAGCTGGCAGACAAGACCCAGCTTATGGGAATAACCCTGGCCACAAAGACAGGGCGACCCCTGTCTGTTTGGGCAGGTTCTGTCCTTGCCTTTATGATAATAACTGCCGTGGGTGTTACGGTCGGGACTTACCTGGGGAAATTTATCCCGCCCTCATCACTCAGGTACGGAGGGGGAGCGGTATTCATATTCATAGGCTTTTTAATGATATCAGGCAGGTTTGGCTAAGAAGAGGCAGCTGAAACCGCAGCCGCCAGATATAGGAAAGCTACGGTATAGAGAAGGAATGAGAAGCCCAGGCTAAGGGTTATTGTAGAGGCCAGGACTGCCGCCACTACCGAAAGGCACCCGTCTATTCCCCAGCACCAGGGAATATTAAGGCTGTTTTTTCTGCCCGCATAGCTTAACCCCAGAGGAAAAGGAATGCCCATAAGAAATGCCGCCGGAAATATAATGATAAAGGAAATAAGAAGTTTTACCCCTGAATGAAGGGCTATTGTTTTATAAAATATCCCTTCAATGATAAAAGAGTAAAACCCTATCAAAAGAAATATGGCAAGGCAAACGGTGAATATGTTTTTCCTGGAGGGAGATATCTTAGAGGAAATATAACTTCCCGCTCCCGAAGCCCCCATCATAAAAGCTATGACCATTGCCGCCGAGTATACGGGGCTGCCGAAATAAAAAGTGAATTTCTGGATGAAAAGCATCTCCAGGAAAATGAATCCCAGCCCCAGACAGCTGAAATAAGTTATTGAAAAAAACTTTTTTGTCAGCTGCCTTTTAAGTTTTAAAAGGGGAACTAATATTAAAAAGAGCCCGGCAATTGAAACCTGGAATAGAGTGAATATCTTTATAAGATAGCCCAGCTCCATAAAAGAGAAATCCCGGAAGCTCTTTTCCCTTATTATCTGCAGGGCTCCCGGCAAGGTGAGAAAATTAAGAAAAAAGGGCTTGTCATCGGTAGCAGGATAGATATTAAATTTATAATCCCGGTAAAAACTTTCTCTTTCCTGAGAAAAAATTTTGTTCATATAAGAGAGCAGATTATCCTGCTGGCTCTTATGAAAAAAATCGCTTTCTCTCTTTTTTACCCCGCCCAGTATTATCGGGTCAAAAAGCATTTCCCTGCAGAAAGACCTTATTATTTTTTCCTGTTCCGGGGTAAAGGCTGTTCTTGCCGCAATGAAGTGGATCATATTCCAGTCTCTCAGGACCGCAATATGTTCGGCGGGATCATAACCCTCCCTTTCAATGACCTCAGTTAAAGTCCCCAGGAGCTTAAGGGGGGCCCGGGGTGGGTAGTCTGTCCATACCGGGATATATATAAAACCGCCTTCATTGAGCAGGTTAAATATTTTTTTTAGCGATTCCAGGGTCAGTGTATATTTTTCCCTTAAGGAGTAAAGGCCGGCGCTGCCCCGGAAGGAGTTGGCCGGCGGCAGTGTTATTAAATCATACCTGCTGCGGGAAATAAAAAGAAAAGTTCTGGAGTCAACGGCTTTATTATTAAAATCAGAGATATTTAATTTTGTCTGCTTACTTATAATATCAGAGACCTGGCGGCTCAGGGGGTCTGCTGTCACTATTTTTTCCGCACCCCGGGTGGCTGCAAAAATGGCGCTGTAAAAAGTGCCTGCTTCAAGAGTGAGGGTTTCTTTTATATCGCCGAGTTTAAAGGGGAGAATTTTTGGGGTATGGGAGAAAATTTTGTAATCATCCTCATCTTTAAATACAGGTCCCAATTCTTCCCCGTTTAAAAACATCATATTTGCTTCCGGGACAGAACCTTTATAATTCAGGCTGAGTCCAGGGGCAAATCGCCTGCCCGGGCTCTTTACAAACTGGAGCCAGCCATGAATACTTTTTTTCTGGTCTATAATTCTTGCCCCGGGAGGGTTAAGGGCATAACTTATGCCCTTGTACTGGGATATATGGAAAGAAGGGGGATTTAATAGCAGGGCCAGGGCTCCCAGGGCGGCAGCGCTGAAAATAATTAAGGGCCACTTTTTTCCCG
>PWQF01000114.1 GCA_003556865.1 Elusimicrobiota bacterium
GAAAAATGGAGTTGGAACTGAAGAAGACCTTGAATTTACTGAGGAAAAAGGGTGTATGTCGGGTGCCGATCCTGCTTCTGTTTCTGCCCGTGCAAAGGAAAGGGGACTTAGTCAGCTGGGCACACTGGGTGCAGGAAATCATTTTCTGGAAATACAAAGGGTTGCTGAACTTTACAATAAAGAAGCTGCTTCTGTGTATGGAGTGGGAAAAGATAAGCTGGCGGTTATGATTCACTGCGGCTCCAGGGGGTTAGGGTTTCAGATCTGTGATGATTACCTTAAAGTGATGAGGGAAGCTTCAATAAAATACGGGATTAAGCTTTTGGACCGGCAGCTGGCATCTGCTCCTTTTAACTCAGAAGAAGGGCAGAGATATTTTAAGGCCATGCAATGCGGAGAAAATTATGCCTGGGCCAACCGTCAGATAATTACTTCCAGGGTGAGGGAATGCGCAAAAAAAGTATTTGGACCGGGAATTTCTCTCAGGCAAGTTTATGATGTCTGTCACAATATAGCTAAATTAGAAGAGCACAACGACAAAAAACTTGTGGTTCACCGTAAGGGCGCCACCAGATCTTTCGGGCCGGGAAGAAAAGAAGTGCCGTCCAGTTACAGGGATATAGGGCAGCCGGTAATAATTCCGGGCACAATGGGAACCTCTTCTTTTTTACTGAAAGGCACGGAGAAGTCAATGGAACTTAGTTTCGGATCCACTGCACATGGAGCCGGCCGGTTATGGTCCCGTTCAAAAGCTAAAAAGAGTATAAGGGGATCAAAAGTAAAAAAAGATCTTGGCAACAGGGGCATATTCCTAATGGCTTCCAGCTTTAAGACCGTGGCAGAAGAAGCGCCGCAGGCCTATAAAAATATATCTAAAGTTGTTCAGGTATGTGACGGTGCCGGGCTTTCTAAAAAGGTGGCAAGAATGAAGCCCCTTGCAGTTATGAAGGGTTAAAAAACAGGAAAATAATATGCTGGATATGAATTTAATAAGAAAAAATAAAGAGGCTCTTGTTAATAAGTTGTCCCGGCGGGGGACAAGTTTCGCGGACCGTATTGAAAAAATAAAAGATTTAGACAATTTGTGGAGAAAATATCTTTCTGAAATGGAGCAGATAAGATATGAAAAAAATTCTGTTTCAGAGGAAATAGGAAAACTGAAAAGAGAAAGTAAAGATGCTTCGACTATAATATCCCGAATGAAAAAAGCTTCCCTGAAAGAAAAAGAACTTAAAGAAAAAGTAGATTCCGCAAAAGATGATATACGTAGAGAAATGTTACTTATACCCAACATTCCCGATGACAATTTGTCAGCGGAGGATTTGGAAATAAGAACCGAAGGTGAAGAGCAGGAATTTACTTTTAATGTCCTTCCCCACTGGGAGGCAGGCAAAATACTAAAAATAATGGATTTTGAAAAGGCTTCTATTTTAAGCGGTTCACAGTTTTCGCTTCTTAAAGGAGAAGGGGCGGAGCTTGAACGAGCCCTTGTGAATTTTATGCTGGATATACATATAAGCAAGCACGGCTACCAGGAAATAATTCCTCCTTACCTCGTCAAAGAGGAGATTATGGAGGGCACCGGGCAATTCCCTAAATTCAGGGATGATTCCTATATTACCCGTCAGGACGGATTATGCCTCATACCAACGGCTGAAGTGCCTCTTGTAAATCTGGTTAGAGAGAAAATACTTGATAAAGAAAAACTTCCTTTAAAATATGTTGCATATACCCCCTGCTTCAGAAGGGAGGCCGGTTCTCACGGGTTAGATACAAAAGGGCTTATAAGAAACCATCAGTTTAATAAGGTTGAGCTTGTAAATATAACTTCCCGCGAGAATTCTTATGAACTTCATGAAAATCTGCTTTCAGAATCTGAAGAAATACTCCGGCTTTTGGGGTTGAAATACAGGGTACTTCAACTGGGTGCAAAAGAGATGGGTTTTTCCGCAGCTAAAACATATGACCTGGAAGTATGGATGCCGGGTGAAAAAAAATGGCGGGAAGTCTCCTCCTGTTCTAACTGCACTGATTTTCAGGCAAGGCGCATTAATTCCCGGTACCGGGATGGGAAAGGAGATATAAATTACACTCATACTCTTAATTCCTCCGGCCTTGCCGTGGGCCGGATTTTTGCCGCTATAGTGGAAAACTTTCAAACTAAGGAAATAAATGTTAAAATACCTGAAAAACTTCAGCATTACATGAAAGGCAAAAAAATTATAAACAGGAAAGATATTTAAAAAGCGGAGGGGTGGCAGAGTGGACGAATGCGGCGGTCTTGAAAACCGTTGACCTTGCAAAAGGTCCGTGGGTTCGAATCCTACCCCCTCCGCCAAAATGGTACTTACCGGGCACATCCATTGCATTCCATTAATATTAATATAGACTTCACTTTTTGCTAAATGTTTGCTAACTTTTTTATGGATTATTGTTTAAACTATTTTAGGTTCTTAGTACACTAAAAAGGCTAGCAATGGCCCAATACTTTTGTCAAAGAGCTCGTTTATAAATTACAGCAGATATTTTATATCATTTGCTGGCAGTTAAAGCAGCAGGCTCTAGTTGGTGTTTATATAGTTTTGAAAGTTGAGCAGGACTTGAGCATATTTACTTAAATTGAAATCACTTTTTGATACCCATGCCCATCTTCTTGATCCTCGGCTGATAGCAAATAATAAAAAATTTGCTTCAGCGGTAGGTGGAGTTCTTTGTATTTATTCTCCCGATCAGGATTTAAAAAAATATTCTTCCCTGATTTCCAGGGAGGGGGTTTGGGGGGCAGCTGGCATACACCCCCATCAGGCACAATCCTTTGAAAGAAATATTTCCCGCATAAAAGAAGCTCTTCAAATTCCTGAAACCCTAGCTGTTGGGGAAATGGGTCTAGACTTTTATTATATGAACTCTCCCCCAAAAAGTCAGAAAAAATTATTCAGATTGCAGCTGCAGTTGGCTAGGGAAAAAAACTTGCCGGTGGTAGTTCACAGCA
>PWQF01000193.1 GCA_003556865.1 Elusimicrobiota bacterium
AATAAACGCACCGACGGTATGCCCACATCTGTTTTTGTCTTGGCCGGCGCCGGGGAGAGTTTTTCAAAAATACTGGAGAAAGAGGATTAGAAAAAGGCATTAAAAATATGTCCTGGGTTCTGTTCCCCTTATAAAAGGCTGCAGCACCGCCCCTTCCTGGTTTTCAGTGGCGAGCCGTCCGGTTTTGGGGTCAAAATATACAAAGGTAATACCGTCCGGGACAGGAAAATCAAGCACCGGAGTGTGGGCCAGGGCTTCATGCATAAACCGGGTCCATACGGGTGCGGCAACAACCCCTCCGGCCCTTCTCTCTCCCAGGGAAGTGTTATCGTCGTATCCAAACCATACACCGGTTACCAGGTTAGGGGTAAATCCTATAAACCAGGCATCGTTAAAGTTATCTGTGGTTCCGGTTTTCCCTGCTTTAGGCCTGTTTAGCCACCTGGTTGCCATACCTGTCCCGTACTGGCAGACCTGTTCCATAAGGTTAACCATAATATAATTGGTCTGGGGAGAAATAACCTGGCTCTCCCTGGGGAAATTTTCAATAAGGGTATTACCGGCATAATCCTCAACCCTTATTATGGAATAGGGTTCGGTCCTTATCCCGTCATTGGCAAACACCCCGTAGGCGGATGTCAGCTCAAGAGGAGTAACTTCGCCCGTGCCCAGGGCAAGCGAGGGGGAGACCGGGATATTACTTTCTATTCCCATCTGTCTTGCATAATAGTAGGCGGTTATGGGTCTTATCTGGTTAATGAGATCAATAGTCGCGCAGTTTAAGGACCTGACCAGGGAGTCCCTGAAAGTTGCGGTGCCGTCAAAGGCCTTATAATAGTTTGTGGGGGCCCACAATATTTCCCGTATATCCCTTACCTCCTGAAGTTCTTTTATTTTTTCCGCCCGTTTATCCTCGTCCTCAATCTCTTTTTCTATTTCAGCTATTTTTTGCCGGTAGAGGGCATATTCCTCCCTCTTTTCTCCAACATCTATTCCCAGTTGAGCGGTGGTGGTGGCATTTTCTATAAGGATCCAGTCCCGGCTGTCATTGTAGTATACCCTGGGCTGGTCATAAAGTATATCTGCCGGTGTAAAACCCTGATCAATAGCTGCGGTGTATATAAAGGATTTAAAGGCGCTGCCTGCCTGCCTCCTGGCCTGGGTAGCCCGGTTAAATTCGCTTATTCCGAAATCCCTGCCGCCCACCATTGCTCTTATCTGTCCCAGGCGCGGGTCTATGGCAACAAGGGCAGCCTGGGATTTTTTAAATCTTTCTTCTGCAAGCTTCATTGCAGCCGTGGAGGAACGCACCTCTTCAATAGAGTCAAAATACTGCTCTTCCATTATCTTTTTAAGTATATTCTCTCTGAATATCTCGTCCTGGCCCTCCACTCCCTCTTCAATAACTTTTTCGGCCTTTTTTTGCATTTCCAGGTCAAGGGTGGTATGTATCCTGAGCCCCCCCCTGTAGAGCTTGTCGGGCCCGAAAACGGGCATAAGCTTTCTTCGTATATTCTCTACAAAATAGTCCCCCGGTTTTTTAACTTCCCTGAAAGTTTTTCCGGGAAGAGGTTCCGATTCGGCCCTTATGCGTTCTTTCCTGCTTAAAAGTCCTATATCCTCCATCCGCTGCAGGACTATGGATCTCCTCCGGTAGGCCCTGTAAATATTTCTGCCGGGTGAATAGGCGTTTGGGGCCCGCGGCAGTCCGGCCAGCATGGCCGACTCGGCAAGTGTAAGCTCGTTTACATTCTTATTAAAGTAAATCCGGGCCGCGCTTTCCACCCCGTAGGCGCCGTATCCGAAATAGATATGGTTAAGATAAAACTGGAGTATTTCTTCTTTTGAAAACTGCTTTTCAATCTGAAGGGCCAGAAGAAGCTCCTGCACTTTTCTTCTCATTCTGCGCTCCGGTGTGAGAAACATCACTTTTGCAAGCTGCTGGGTTATGGTGCTGCCGCCCTGGACCACTCTTCTTTCCGTAAGATTTTTCAGCGCGGCCCTTATTATGGCGCTTATATCCATTCCCCAGTGGTTAAAAAAATTGGTATCCTCCATTGCCATGATGGCATTCTGCAGGTCCGCGGGTATTTCTTTAAGAGGGACCAGGGTACGCCTTTCAATAAAAAGTTCATTAATAAGCTCCCCGCGGTGATCGTATACTTCTGTCACCAGTTCAGGCCTGTACTGGACCAGGGTTGAGGTAGAGGGAAGTTCCCTGCTCATATTTTTAAGGGAAAACCATCCCCATAACAGTCCCGCTATCAGAACTATAAATAAAAGGGCAAATATTTTTACTAATTTTACCGGTATTTTCATCTTAAGATTAATTATAATAAAAAAGGTTCAGCAGTTAAAGGCCTGCTTAAAATTTTTTAATTTAGTGTTATTCCTTGGCTTTTTGACGCTGGAATAATACCTGGTAATACCAGGCTTTTTAGCCTCTCTGTAAAAATAAACAGAATCTGTTATATGGCCGGCCGGACAGATGATTGAAATAAGTATTTTTTTATGATAACATCTACTGTACGGGGGCGATATGGGTTCGACAGTAGTCGTGGCAAATCGAAGTAGCAGGCAGCGTTTGTCGGTAACGCTTAAAAACCGTCAAAAAAGTAAACGCAGATAATCAACTAGCGTTGGCAGCTTAAAATAAGCGGCCTGCCCCGGCGGGCTTACCCGTTGGTCTGCCGAAGGGTATCATAAAGACGGGGGTAGCCGGAGTGAGACCCCGTACACATCCGGCGAAATTAAAGGGGAAACCTTCCGAACCCCGGCTGTTTTGGGCCGGGCCGGGAGAAATTAAACCAAAACTAAGCATGTAGACGCTTCGGTTGGCGTTTACTGGACGCGGGTTCGATTCCCGCCGCCTCCACCAATTTGGAAGCTCGTCGTTTTTCTGAAGATAATCAGTTATTAACAGGTCTAATTTTTGCGCCGGGGCCTGCGGCGCAAATACAAATCTATCGACGGAATATTTCTGAAA
>PWQF01000064.1 GCA_003556865.1 Elusimicrobiota bacterium
CTGGTCGGAAGAGATATACACCCTGGGGGCCGGAACTGATATTAAAGGGGTTAAGGGGTTGAGCGCCGGCGCCAGTTTCAGGTTTTTCAGGGTTGTATCGGTGGAGAATGCTTCAGGATACGGCATAGACCTGGGGGCCTTATGGGAACCTTACGGTTTCCGGGGACTTAAAATAGGGGCGGCCGCGCGGAATATTAATTCTCCCCGGATAAGCTGGACTTCGGGAAGAGATGATTCACTGGACAGGATTTTTTCAGCAGGTATATCTTACAGATATAAATCAGCATTAATAAAGGCAGGTTATGACCGGGGGTTTAATACAGGGATCCATTACGATTTGGTGCCTGGGGTTTTCTGTTTACGGGGGGGATTCAAGGATTATCCCGGCCCATCCAGTAAGCTCTCCGGCGGTTTTGGGGCCGGATACGGAAATTATAAGATTGAATATGCTTTCAGTTCACACAATATGCTGGGTAATACTCATTATTTTACTTTAAAAATTGAAATGGGAAGGAGAATATAAATATGAAAATAAAAAGGATTATAACAGGTGCCGCTCTTTTAATTGCGGCAGGAGCCTCTTACTCTACGGCTCAGGAGTACGGTATGAAACTTATTGAGGATTTTAACCGCACCCGTTTTGTGGGCCCCAGAGGAGATGCCCATAATGCCTGGGAGGTAAACCCCGATGATCCTACCAGCGGGGTAAAGGCTTCTTTTGAAAGGGTTGATGACGGGCATGCTCTCCGGCTGCTTTATAATGTGGATTCAGCTTCTTCCTATATTTTCGACCAGGCCTACATAACAGATTATTCTGAATTTCATTTAATAGGCCTGGCTGAAGAGGTTCCCCACCGTGGCGCGGGCGGGTATTTTTTTATGCTTGGGGAAGCCGATCTCAGGGATTACAATTATCTTGTCTTTTCCGTTATGGGTGATTACCGGACAGGGTTTACCCGGAGGTTTAAAATACAGCTTAAAACAGAGGAGAGGACCAGCAGCTATATCTTTGACGGGGTTACTTCACGCTGGAATAAGGTGGCAATACCCCTGAGAATGTTCGCTGATATAACCGACTTCAGCAGGGTTACCGAGTTGAACATAGTTTTTGATGAATCTGTTACAGCTGAAAGAGGAGCTCTTTACTTTAACGACATCTATTTTTCCCATTCCCCTCAATATGTTCCACGTCCCTTTGGGATGCCTTTACGCACCCCTACTCCCGTAGAAAGGGTTCATGATTACAGGGTTCATTCATTGGTAAATGTAGGTGTGAACTACAGAAATACCCCTGAATTTTCAAATGAAATTTTTTCTTCGGGGGAACTGGTTATGCAGGGCACGGCAGGCAGGCTGGGTGGAAGAATAAGGGCCCGGGCTGAAAGCATTGAGTTCGGGAGGGCATTTTACCGGGAAGAGACCGAGGGCCATCCTTATTACAAAACCGGAAGAAATAATCCTCAGCTATCAATTCCCACTATGCAGATCAGTATTGATGAACTTACCCCGCTGGCCAGCCGAATAACTGTGGGCGACCTTTTCCTGGGATATTCCCAATATATATTCCAGCCGTCCTGGGGCTGGAGGGGGGTAAAAGTGGACGGGGCCTTTAACGGGTATGATCACAGCAGTTTTTTAATTAAAAGGCACCATAACTCTTTTTCGGCAGGCAGCAGAAACCTTTATTACGCCGGGAACCACAGGCTTCAGTTTATAGGTGTTTATGATTATGAAACTGCCAGAATAGGGCTGGGGGGAGATGAACTGGATATAAGAAAGGTATCGGATGAGTTTTCCTATCTAACCAGCCTTCTCTTGAGATTTAATGACAGAAAGGTTAACCTGGAAGGTACTTACGGCAGCTACAGCTACCAAAGACACGCGACAGCTGATTATGAATATCCTTCTGACCCGGAGTATAATCAGGAGGTTGACGTAAGACCGCTTAACGATCAGATGTTTAAGGTTGATCTTTTTATGGACGGCCTGATTTACAGGGGTTCCCGGGTGCTTTTGAGGTACAGGGAAATAGGGACGGATTTTCTTCCCGCCTACCGGCAGGAACCGGGAGTTTTTGAGTCTGTGCAGGGGGACCAGAGGGGGGTAAGTATAGATGCCCGGCAATGGCTGGACCGGTGGGGAGCCACTCTGTTTGTTAACCGGGCCAGCAGGATATCCGACAGAGATTACGGAACCAATATTGTAAATTACGGAATAGCCTACCGCGGAGCCAGCGAGCTTGAAGTCAGGCTTAATATTGAGAATAAGGCTGAAGATTATTTTATAGAGCGGACCGGTGACAGGTTTCCCAGGGATAGGGAGACTGCATATGACGTGGAGGTTGACAGCATAATTCTGGCGGCGCGATATAATTTTATTCATTCCGTTGAACCCGGGATGCGTTTCCCCCTTTCCGCGGATATCTCTTTCAGGGAAGACAGGATAGAAGACAAAAATGAAGGAAAGAAGGAGACTGTTCACTCCCTTATGCTGGGTGTAAATTATCAGCTGAGGACCGATTTCGGGTTTTCAGCTGAATGGAGGGCCTCCACTAAAAATAACCCGGAAATACAGACGGATAACAGCTTCAACCTTTACCTGAACAGCAGCTTTTAAAAAAGCTCTTGTAACCTTAATTAAATTATAATTAAACCCGGTTTAAGAGGAGAAAAATTTGACAGGAAGGCTTCAGATAAATAAAGTAGGACAAGTTATTTTACTTAAATGAGCGATTATGAAATCAAAAGAAAATAAATATGTGGGTTTAAAAAACGGACTTAGGGCCGTTCTTCTGGGGTATGCTATAATTGCATTTGCTCTCTTCTCCACGGCTTTTGCCGCAGAATCTGTTAGTATTTTAGAAGCCGCCGATATGGGTGTCTTCAACATAGGCCCGGGAGAGGGGCGGACACGCCAGTTATACAGCAGCGAAGCTGAAAAGGATATGCTCAGGTTCACCTATTCTATACCGGCCGGTTC
>PWQF01000149.1 GCA_003556865.1 Elusimicrobiota bacterium
AATTCAAGGTTCAGCTTTTCGGCGGTGCGGAAAGCAAAATCCCGGTTTCCGCAACCCGTACTACCGGTAGAGAAAGGATTAATAAAATAGACACATATAACTTCCAGGCCCGCTTCTTCTGCCAGATGAAGGGCAATGGTTGAATCCAGGCCGCCGGAGGCCAGAAGAAGAGCTTTAATTTTATCTTTTCCCCTGCTCATTTATTTTATATTCCCAAATCCGTTGGGGCGCGGCCCAGGGAATAAAGCATATCGGTCTTTTTCTTTATGACTTCCCTTATGGAATTCCCCCCCCGGCCCTTCCCGGGGTAAATAGTATATTTTTCCCTGTATTTCCGGGGTGTAACATCAATCATCATAGAATTCCCCCCAGCTTCTAATCCGCTCCGCGGCATATCCTCATAAAGAGTTTCCATAGCAGAGGTTATAAGTATGCTGGATTTCGGATAAAGAATTCTTATAAGAGCTATTGTTTTTAAAACCTTCTCCTCACTGACCGGCTCTAAACCCTCAAGGGGAGTACCGGGAACCGGCAGAAGGGGTCCGAATGATATCATATCCGGCTCCAGAGAACCCGCAAGACGGATATTGGCAAGTATATCCTCCGGCTTCTCGCCCGGCAGGCCGAGGAGGAATCCGGTAGCGGTGACAAATTTTTTTTCCTTGAGAAATTTTATTTTATTTATTCTATCCGCAAGAGAGGTGCCGGGCCTCAGTTTTTCAAAAAGAGACCTGTCGTGCGTCTCAAACCTTAAAAGAGCAGCCCTGGCTCCTGCGGAATAAAGCTCACTGTAAAACTCTTTGCTTTTTGTTCCCGGGCTTAAAAAGAGAAGGGCCCCCAGGGCGCGTATATTTTTTATAAGGGGCGCAAGCTCTTTTGCCGAGTAGAAACTCTCTTCACCGCTCTGCAGGACCAGGGCCTTAAACCCCTGCCTGCGGATTGCATTAAAGGCTGCATCTTCTATCTCTTTTATGCTCATCCTGTATCTTTGAATATTTTTCTCTTTCCTTATTCCGCAGTAATGACAGGAGCCGGAGCAGTAATTGGAAAACTCAATTATACCGTGAACGCAGCAGGCGTTTTTATTAACTCTCCGCCGTATATTATTTGCGGCGGCGCATATTAAACCTACCTCCTCCTTATCCCGGGCCCGGAGCAAAATAAGGGCATCATTATCGGAGAGTTTCTTTCCCCTATTTATTTTCTGAACTACCTCAAAGACTGCCCCTTTTCTCTTTATTTCCGGAAGGGCGGCAGAGCGGCTGTCGGTTTTGCGAAGCTCAAAAAAAACCTCTTTCCAGGCCTTAAGGGCTTCCCTGGCCTCGGCTTCGGAGACCCTGTTTACGCATACCCCGCCCTGGGCGTATATATAGTCGCCGGGCTTCACATCCCAGTAATCCATAAGAACTCTTCGTTTCTCTCCGAAATAATCAACTATGCCTATATTATCTTTTACGGAGAGAAGTTTTCCCGGTATTGAGTAACAGATAGAACCCCCTTAAAAATTTTTATTTTTTTATTCCGGCTCTTTACTGGTCAAAGAGGCAAGTGGAAAGATACCTGTCCCCCAGGTCCGGCAGTATTACCAGAATATTTTTACCCGCATTTTCTTTTTTTTCCGCAACCTTTACTGCAGCCGCCAGTGCCGCTCCCGATGATATCCCGGCAAATATACCCTCTTTTTTTGCAAGTCTCCTGGTGAAATCCGCAGCTTCTGCGCTTTTAATCTGAATAATCTCATCAATTATATCCACGTTCAGCACTTCAGGAATAAAACCCGCGCCGATACCCTGAATCTTATGAGGCCCGGGCTGACCGCCCGAGAGTACCGGGGACTCTGCCGGCTCTACGGCAACAGTATGAAAGCGGGGATTATGCTGCTTTAAAACTTCCGATACCCCGGTTATGGTACCGCCTGTGCCTACACCGCTTACAAGAATATCAAGATCTCCCCCGGTTGATTCAATTATTTCCAGGGCAGTAGTTTCACGGTGAACCTGCGCATTTGCAGGATTTTTAAACTGCTGGGGAAGAAAAGAGTTGTCTATGGCTCCGGTTTCCTTCTCGGCCCTTATAACTGCCCCTCTCATACCTTCTTCTCCGGGCGTCAGTATGAGCCTGGCTCCCAGGGCCTTAAGCAGGCGGCGCCGCTCCAGGCTCATTGTCTCCGGCATCGTCAGTATAAGAGGGTAACCCTTTGCCGCACATATAAAAGCTAGGGCTATTCCGGTATTACCTGAAGTCGGCTCTATTATTGTGGTATCAGAATCAATTCTGCCCTCTTTCTCTGCCGACTTTATCATAGCCGCACCCAGCCTGTCCTTGACGCTGCCCAGGGGGTTAAAAGATTCAAGTTTACCTAATATTCTTCCCGGAAGGTTATTGGAAATTTTTTTTAGATGAACAATAGGGGTCTGCCCTACTGTTTCCGTAATACCGTTAAATATTTTAGACATCGGCTGCTTCCTTTTTAATTTTGTTTTACCTTTAATATATACCGCAAATAAATATTACCGTATTTGTCGGATTTATTTTAGCACCTTTATTTTTACCTGTCAACATATAATCAACAGCTTCTTTTGTCAATTAAAAATTAAAATCGCAGCTCTTGAAAAAAGCAAAAAATCTTGAATTACTGAGCCCTGGGAATATTGCAAAATCCAGGAGCAGGGACAAGTAGTACAGCTACAGAAACATCAGTAACTAAATATTCTGATATTTAATAATATCCTCCAAACTGCTTAAATTCAGTCTGGCAACAATATATTTAAAAATTTCCAAGGTAGCCTCCGCATCGGACATGGCCCGGTGTTTTTGGTTATGAGAAATAGATAGTTTACGGCTTATATAACTTAACTTGGATTCAAGGTTCTAACGCAACACCAGCCAATCTTTTAAATGCTTCGTAAGGTGTTTCCCAATCTAATACTTTACGCGGTCGGCCATTTAATAAACCCTGAGCATGCTTTATCTCTTC
>PWQF01000116.1 GCA_003556865.1 Elusimicrobiota bacterium
GGTTTGAGTTTCCGCTTACGGTAATATCTCCCGTGGCAGACATAAAGAGGGGTATGCCGTCGGTTGCATTTGAGTTTCCGGAAAGAGAGGCATCTCCCACGCATACAACCGAGTACTCCCCTTCCAGGCGGGCATTTCCGCTGATGCTTATGGTTCCTTCAACATATACGGGACCGGTAAGGGTGACTCTCCTGTTCCCCGATATGCTGAGGTTGCCTGTTATGTAAATGGGACCCAGCGTGGCATTCCCGTTGCCGGACAGGTTATAATTGCCGGTCCAGGTAGAACCCCCGGCCAGGGCGTCGGCCTTATAGGCCGCGGTGGAAAGAGTTGGAAGCTGGGCCTCTGGCGCACCCTCCGTAAGCTCCCCTTCAACCCTGGAATTACCCGAAAAACTGGCAGAACCGACCACATCAAGGTTATCTTCAACTATTGCGTTGCCGCCAAAAATAGAATCGGCGCCTGTATAGGCGTCTCCCCCTATTATCCTTGCGTTCCCCCCCAGGGACAGGTTTCCTCCCGCCGCCGCCCCGTATGAGAGTATTTCGGTTCCCGGAGCCGAACCGGGCAGGTATTCAATAATGCTTTCAAGGCTCCGGTGGGCCCTGTGATTTGACTTTTGAGGAATATAGCCGTCTGCCCTTACCAGGTATCTTCCGGTATCAATTTCGGTGACGCTGGATTCAAATGTCCCGTCCCCCAGGGCCGTTTCCCCGTCGCCGCTAAAAGAGCTGTCTTTTACTATTTCAAAAATTGCTTTCTCCATAGCCGCATCGGCAAGGTAAAAAGCACCGGAGCGGGTGTCGCTCTCTATAACCCTCCTGGTTTCACTTCCCGAAGTCTCAATCATTGCCAGGCCAAATATTGAAAGAACCAGCATAAGAAGCATGGACATTGCAAGGGCGGCTCCCCGGTTATTATTTCTTTTATTAAATTTAAATATTTTCATTATTAAAGGACTCCTTAAAATAATATTTTAATAACCTTTCCGTAAATATTTTACCGCAGTTATGTTTCAGTGTAATTTTAGGTATGTAACATTAGGGTAACAGCCGGTTACAAAAGCCTTAAATTCTCTTTTCTTAAGAATACAGGGGGCTTTTTATTATTTTAAAAAAAAGAAGAAAGGGACGGATATAAAGCAGAAGTTCCGGGGGCCGGAACCGGTACCTTCTCTTAAGAAAGGAGAGAGAAGGGAACATAAAAGAGAAAAAGAATTTTATTTTTTCTTTTATTCCCCCAGCAAAAAGGGGCCTCAGGAAATGGCCTTTATCCGGGAAATAAGGTAAATTGATTATAAACCTTAAATAAATGCTTTTTATATTATTTTTCCGGGGAAAAGAGAGTGAATCATATAAACAGAGGAGGGAACCAAGCCCGTAGGACTCCGCCCTTTCCCTTATGAGATCTTTTCCTTTTATCTTCTGCTTTACTTTTTCCAGGTCCCGGCACCAGGTTTTACTTAAATAGCCGTGCTGGACAAAGGAATGAAAAATTATATATATGAAATGCTCCTCATCCGGCAGAAATTTCAGGTTATTCTTTAGAACCATTTTATTCCATAACCCTTTTAACTGTTTACTCTTCATATAAAGAATATCCGTATGAATGTCTATTACCGCCGGTTCACCTTTGCGGTGGTAACCGGGCTCTCCGCTCCTGACCGGATAATAGTTATTTTCCCTTAAAAGTTTATTTAGTTTTGACAGGTCTTTTTTTCTTACCAGGACGTCAATATCCTCCATATCCCTTTCACCCGGGCCGTAATGGCCGGAAAGCAGAAGACCCATTCCCTTTAACGGGCATATATCAATACCGGCTTTCAGGCATTCTTGAAAAAACTGCCTGAACTGATTTTCCAGCAGTATATTTCTGTATATCAGTCTTGAATCCACTTTTTTATTATTATTTCATTTTCACCGTTTAAATCTATACTGATTCTCCGCCCCTCTTCCTCTTCAATATCAGAAACTATTTTAAACTCATTCATCTTTGAATTATAAATTCCGGCTTCATAGGGAGCCCAGCTTTCCGGAAGAAGAATTTCAGCCGTATCTTTTAATATTGAATTCTGATGAAGATTATGGGATATTTTTATCTGTATGAGATCAGGCTCCCCTGCTTCCCCTTTATTTTCAACTCTTTTCTCCGTAACATTAAAAACAAAATTATTATGGTCATACCCGGCAGCCGTATATTTAATTTCAGGAACTATCTGCAGGTTAGTTTTGCAGCTTACACTCCAGATAACCCTGGAAGGGGAAACGGATAAAGGCACTGCTGTTACAGAAGAAGCTCTATCTTTCCCCTCAGCTTTGGCAACCCCGGCCGCTCTTTTCTCCCCGGCCGACGGCTTCACCCGGGCAGGTATTTCTTCTTTTATTCTCTTATCTTTCGAGGGCCCCGGACCCAGCTTAAGTTCAAGAGATATACGGTGAGTATTACCCAGGGATGAGTAGGGGGCAAACGCATATCCAAGAACCCAGTCCGAAACATTTATTCCCAGGCCTCCCCTGAAACCGCTCCCCCCCCCAAGGGGCATTCCCCTTAAACGGTAAATATAACCCGCCCTCAGAAAAATTATATCCCAGACCGAATATTCAGCTCCGCCCTGTATGCTTAAATAGTCATCAACAGGCACCTTAAGGTTTATTCCCGCCTTCAGGTCTTCGGTTATTGCTGTACCGGCGCCGGCATTAATTTCAAAAGGAAGAGAAAAAATTTCATCCCTGAATTTTATACCCGGACCAAGGTTTTTAAAAGAAGCCGATAATTGCCACTCCCTTTCCAAAATGCGGGCAGTATAAAGCATCCCAGCATCCAGGGCCAGGCTGTAAGCCGAACTCTCATCTATTGACTGAACTATTCCTTTAAGAGAAACCCCCCCCATAAGCGCCGGTGTCACATTCCACCCGTATGAAGCTCCGGCCATTATATCGTAGGCTCCGAAACTGCCCCGGGATGGGGTGGCGGGAA
>PWQF01000127.1 GCA_003556865.1 Elusimicrobiota bacterium
CCCACGAAGTGGCTATGCCCATAATAGCTTCAACCCTGACCACCATAGCGGTATTTCTGCCCATATTCTTTGTCCCGGGGATAGCGGGTATACTATTCAGGGAGCAGGCTCTCACCGTAACCCTTTCCCTTTCGGTATCCCTTCTTGCCGCCCTTACATTAATCCCGCTCTTAAGCTCTATTCTTTTAAAGGGTAAAGTCCGCTCGTACAGTACAGAAGAAAAGAGTGGTATAAAGAGAGCCGTTCCGGTGCTGCTTGAAAAACTTAACGGACTATATGCAGAAGCGCTGGACTGGGCCCTGGGACATAAAAAAATTGTAATTTTCACGACACTGGCTCTTTTTATATTTTCTCTGCTGGCCGTTTTTCCCTTGAGGTGGATTGCTACCGAGTTCATGCCACGCGTTGATGACGGAACAGTCAGGGTAAACTTGGAATTGGCGGTGGGGACCCGGCTGGAAGAGACAATAGAAAAGACCCGGGAGATAGAAGAAATTGTTGTAGACGAAGTCCGTGATGATGAACTTGAGTCTTCCAGGGCCCGCATAGGACCCGGCGGTTTTATTTTCGGGGGAAGGACCGGTTCTCATGTCTCAAGTATAGATCTGCAGCTGGTACCGGCGCGGGAGCGGATAAGATCCAGTGAGGATGTGATAAGAGCCCTCAGGGAGAGGCTGTCCGATATAACCGGGGCAAGAGTAAGGGTGGGAACCGGAGGAAGAGGTATGGGAATGGGTATGGGCGGGAATCCGATTGAAGTGGAAATATACGGTTTTGACCTTGATGTCGCTGCCGAACTGGCCGAAAGAATAAGAGAGATAATCGAGGCCACTCCAGGAACAACAAATGTTGATGCCGGGGTTGAAGAGAGGCGTCCGGAGTACTCGGTAACTGTGGACCGGCGCAAAGCCGGCGCTATGGGGCTTACCCCAAGAGAAGTTTCCACCCAGCTGGAAAGTTATGTTCTGGGCCGCACGGTAGGTTTCTTCCGGACAGGAGAGGACGAGTATCCCATAACGGTTCGCCTGAGGGAAGAAGACAGGGGGGATATTATGCAGCTCAAGAATTTGCCTGTACTTTCCGGCGGCGGTGAAGCTATTCCCCTTAAAAGCGTGGCAGATATTCTGCCTGCAGCCGGGCCGGTCTCCATCTCCCGTTATGATCAGCAGCGCAGGATAACGGTAACTGCCGATTACGTGGGGAGAGATCTGGGGGATATAATACGCCGGATAGAAAGCGCTATAGATGAAGAGATAATGGTGCCCGGCGGTTTTATTATAAGAATGGGAGGAGAGGCCCAGGAGCAGCGTGAGACCTTCGGATGGCTTGCCCTGGCCTTTTTGGGCGCGATTCTTCTTGTATATATGGTTATGGCCTCCCAGTTCGAGTCGCTTCTGGACCCTTTTGTTATTCTCTTTACTATACCGCTCTCTCTTATAGGTGTGATATGGCTGCTCTTTTTTTCCGGGACAAGCCTGTCGGTTATATCTTTCATAGGGGTTATTATGCTTGTCGGGATTGTTGTCAATAACAGTATTGTTCTGGTTGACTATATAAGCCTTCTGCGGGCCCGCGGACTTGAGCTTAAGAAAGCAGTCGTGGAGGGCGGCCGGAAAAGACTCCGGCCGGTTTTAATGACAGCCCTTACCACAATGCTTGCCATGACCCCCATGGCCCTGGGCCTGGGAGAGGGGGCGGAGCTCAGCTATCCCATAGCCCGTTCTCTTATAGGGGGACTTTTTGCCTCCGTATTTATAACCCTTCTTGTCATACCGGTGGTATATACGGTATTTGAGTCCCGTGTTAAAAAGAAGGAGGCCTGATTTGAAAGCGATTTTACTATTTTATAATGCGGCAATAGAGAGCATGGTCCTTAAATGCATGAAGGAATGCCGGATAGAATCATATACAAAGTTTCCCGGAATTCACGGAGCCGGAAAAAGCGCAGGTCCGCGGCTTGACACCCATGTCTGGCCGGGTGTCAATAACGGGCTTTTTATAGTTACCGGGGATGAGAGCGTATCCCCAATGCTTGAAAAGATAAGAAAGATGAAAGAAGATCATCCCAAAGAAGGCATAAAGGCATTTGTTCTTCCGGTGGAAGATAAAGTTTAAGAAGAAGGCTTAAGCTTAAATTTTAGGAAGGGTACGGTAAAGGTTAAGATATTCCCCGGCAATAACTTTAGAAGAAAATTTTTCTTCTGCGGCCTTCCTGCAGTCAGCGGGTTTAATTAAAGAAATTTTTTCTACCGCCTGACGCATTTCTTTTTCGGTTTCAACTAAAAATCCGGTTTTACCGTCCTGAATAACTTCAGATACAGAACCCTTTCTGAGAGCTATGACCGGAGTGCCGCAGGCCAGGGATTCTAAAATTTCCGCAGAAAAAGGCTCTTCCCAGCTGCTTATATGTATGGTGGCTGCCGCGTGGCGGTAAAGGTCATACCTGGATTTTTTAGGCAGTTCATCCGTAAGGCGCAGATCTGTGGATTTCGTTTTTTTGCTTAGCCAGGGTTTAAGGTCCGGGTACTCTTCAGGTAAGCTGCCGTACATCACATCTATAAGCCGTTTTTTAGATGCTGCAGCAACCCTTTTGGCAAGTTCCAGGTTTTGAGCCTGTTCCTGGTGCCCTATAAAGAGTAAATAGTCATCTTTTTTTTCGGTGAACTTAATTTTAGAGGTCTCTATGCATTTATAAATAGTGGCGGCAAAATTTATATCCCTGCTGACAGCTGAAAATTCAGCCCTCTGGCGGTTGGAAACAGCAACAAAAAAATTGTTTGGATAAGTTGAAGCCCTGCGGCATATATTAACGGTCTCCTGGCGTGCTGGTCCGTATACGGTATGTAGAACCGGAACGGGTATCTCATATTCCCCGTACAATGTGAAATCATGTATTATATCCGCGCCCAGGGTTAAAGCCTTAAGGTAGGCATATTCTGCAAGCATCTTTTTTATATATCCTCTTACCTTTAC
>PWQF01000100.1 GCA_003556865.1 Elusimicrobiota bacterium
CCCGGTTAAAGCTTCTTCTTCAGGATGGGTCACCAGGATAGATGCCCTGGAGGTGGGTATGGCTTCTAAAGTTCTGGGGGCCGGGAGAGAGGTTAAGGGAGGCGACCTGGATCTTTCCATAGGTATACTCTTAAACAAGAAAGTAGGCGACAGGGTGGATAAGGGAGATACGCTGGCTGAATTTTATTCTGATGGGGACAGGAAAAAAATAGATGCGGCAGAAAAAAGGTTTCTGGACTCTTATTATATAGGAGAGGAAAAAAGAGAGAAACCTGAATTATTCTTTGCCCGGGTATCAAAGGAAGAGGTAACGGAACTTTAAACAAAAGGAAGGCATTTAAATGAAACTGGGAAGAAACTTTACCAATACTCTTATAGCCGATATAATAAGTCCCCGATACAGGGAGGATGTCATATCGGGGAAGCTGGATCTGGCGGCAATGAATGCAGTGGGTCTGGAAAAATTCAAGACAGATGTTATTGCTCAGATCAATGAAATCAAAAAGCAGGGTTTTGAATGGCTGGAACTTGACTGTGATGTTCCCAATCCCTACCTTGATTTTACTGATGCCCAGGCCCGGGAAATAAAGGAAAAATCCGAAGAGAGCGGGATAAGCCTTTCAATACATCTTTCATATTCAAGTTTAGGCAAGGAAGTAAGCTGCCTGCAGGAATATGAGAGAGGTCTTGTTGTGGAATCCCATAAGAAATACCTGGATTTCGGGGCGAAAATCGGGGCGAAATCTTGCGTTCTTCATCCGGGGACGGCTCCTTTTTATCACCTAACTCCCCTTTATCTTGAAAAGTATGAGGAGGCGGTCCTGGATTCAATTATAAAGCTGGCCTCTTACAGCAGTGAAAAAAATATTAAATTTCATATAGAAAATAATGTCTCATTTGATAATCTCTACTATGAAATTAAAGATATTTTAAGGCTTGTGGAAAAATCCCGCAGGCAGGGTGCGGAAGTTTGGTTTAACTTCGATGTAGGCCACTGGTTTACCCGTGCCGAGAAGGGGCTGGATATTCCTGAAGATTTTTTAAGTGAAATGGAAAAGATACCGCCGGATTATGTTTATGAACTTCATTTAAACGATTATGTTCCCAAGAAAATTATTTTTCATCCTCCCCTCTTAAATACCCCGGGGCTCTTAACAGAGGAAAAACTGAAAAAATACTTCTCTATTCTAAAGAAAAAACTTAAGCCCCAAGCTGTAGTTCTTGAGACAGCCCTTAAAACAGCGCAGCAGGTTGCCGACAGGCACCAGCTGCTTAAAAATGAAACAGAGTATGTCCGCAGAATAATGGAGGAAGCGTGAAAAAGGAAATTTTCTTTTTGCTGGGCCGCCCCGGGTGCGGAAAATCTTTCCTGTACACAAATGTTTTTAAACCTGTATTAAGAGAAAAAAAAGATTACGCTATTAAAAGGTTTGATGATTTTCCCATACTTCAGACCCTCCTGGATGAAGATAAAACTTTTAGCCGGCACCGGAGAAAGGAGGGGGGGTTTGAAGTTACGGACTGGACTATTATTGATGATGTGCTCAAGGAGCTGGATAAGCTTTTAAGGAAAAACCTGAAAGAGGATACTAAAATATTTGCTGAATTTGCCCGGGCAGACTATTTTGCCGCCCTGAAAAATTTTTCCCGGGAAATAAGGGAGAAGAGTCTTTTAATATATATATCTGCGCCTTTCGGGGTATGTATGAGCTCTAATTTAAACAGGTTTAAAAACAGAAAACATCCTGACGATGACCATATAGTCCCCACTACCTTAATGGAGACTTATTACAAAACAGATGATCTGGAAAAACCTTACGGAAGGCAGGGTGATTCAGCCGGGGTGAAATTTAATGACTGGGACCTGGCTGTTTTTGAAAATGCCGAACATAAGGAATCAGTTGAAAATAAGAAAAAAAGGTTTAGGGATATATTAAAGGAGTATGATTTGTGAGTTACATTGAATTTGCCCGCAGTGAAGTAGAGAAAATAGGGGGGGGAGATGTCGTAAGGCTTATAAAAGATATCCGGGGGAGTAAAGCGCTTGTATATATGCACGATGACCCAGACGGCCTGGCTGCGGGGGCTATAGTAAAAAGACTGCTTGAAAAAAATGAGGTGGAGTGCAGTTTTAGAATACCTCCCTATATGGAGCTGGGTGAAAGAGAGATAAAGGCTGCCAGTGAAAAAGAGAAGTTTTCCGCAGTTTTTGTTCTTGATAAGGCCACTATGGGTTATTATGATGATTACCTTTCCTTTGTCCCTGATATAGCAGTTATAGACCACCACCCCGTTACGGGAAAAAAACCTGAAAAAATTATTGTTGCCAATCCTCAAATGCAGGGGGGCTACCGCGGATGCTCCGCTTCTTATGTTGCCCATATGATAGCTTCAATAATGGGAACTGCTGATATATACGATGACTTTCTGGCCCTTTTAGGTTTAAAAGGTGACTGGGCTGTGGAACCTGCCACAGATTATGTTTCCGATTATGTAGAGGAATTTTACAGGGAGAAAAGCAAAGGCCCCTTAAGCGGCCTGTTAAAGAAAATAAAATCCGAACCCACTATGTTTGAAGTTAACCAGAGGGAATATACTACCCTTTTAAGCAGGATCACGGAACTTTACTTTGCACTGGGAGGAGGAGGGTTTCAATATTTTTACAATGAGAGAGATGAGAGGATTGCACCTGTAAATCAACCGGAATTCAGTTTCCGGCTGCTATGTGACGGGGAGAAAAGTTTTGCTCCCCGCCGGTGGAATAACCTGGCGGACTATATAGAATCTACCGGGCAGAAAGATAAGGTGAATCTTATATATAAATATTTTAAAGAGGACTGGAGCAGGGCCATTAACTCTTTTTCTGAATCCCGTTTTATATACAGGCTGGGAAATACGGATATCTTTATTTTTGAAGGTAAAGATTTCCCCCTTATGCCTATGGCGGGATCGGTTTTTTTAAAAAAC
>PWQF01000213.1 GCA_003556865.1 Elusimicrobiota bacterium
AAATTAAGCCGTGCTGTTATCTCGGCAATACTTCAGGATAAACCTCTGCTCACGACAGATACCCGAACATCGACAATAGCTGAAGAAATGGCATATATTTCGCATATTAATACTAAACCGATCATACTACATAAATACTTTTTTCGGAGGAGAACGATGAAAGAGATAATCTTAATTATAAAAATATTTATATTAACCGCACTTCTCATTCCTATGCTCACCGGGTGCACAGTAAAAGCCGAATTTGAAAATAACACAGGAAAAAATTTCTATGGTGAACTGGCTGACCTTACTGGATACTTTGAATGGGATGACAGGGTACTCGTATTCAGTAATTCATCAGCCCAGGCAAAAGCCAAAAGCCGAAGAGAGAATGAACTCTACTTCCGCTACTGGGCCGCGGAATATGATACCTTTGAAATATATACACGCCGCACAAATGCCAATTTTTTCGGTTCCGGCAGTGGTCTGCCCAGGGCAGGGGCTGTAGTGGTAACAAACACCAACCAGAATGAGTTTTTTATAAGATCAGATGATTAAAAAGAGAGCCAGGCCGGAAGATACTTATTATTCTCTGCGAAAAGGCAGCATTACAAGAGAATAACTGCTAAAAAGCAGTTTCTTTTCTATCCTTCTTAAAAACTTATACCCCATAACATCAGCAGCATAATTCATGTAAATATATTTTCCCATAAACCGGGAGCAGGCCGAATCAATCACCGGCTGAATAAAAGCTCCGGTCTCACATACTGTTAACTCTTCGGAGAAAAAACTAACACGACGGCCTATTCTGATTATATCACTGATATCAGTAGTAAAGGCCGGAACAGTAAGAAGAAGTTCGTGTTCTATATGATTATCCCCGAAAAAACTGCTCTGCTTATATCTCACACTGCCCCTTAATCTCCAAAAAGGAAGAAGAGCCGCTGAATCCCGGCACTCACCCCTTTCAATTTTCACCGCTATAAAAGAATGGTTACACCATTCAAAAACAGTTCTGCATTCTCTGCAACAAAAGAGTATATTCAACGCATAATCGCTTGTAAAAGTTTTTCCGCATAAGGGACAATCTGCTTTTTTTAGATTCAACTTTATCACCTGATCATTAAAAAAAATTCGGCTGATTTACCCATACAGCCGTATAAACCCCATGAAATAGAATATCAGTGACGAAAACAAAGCTTTATAATCCTTAAAAATAAAACCATGTTCAGAAGAAAAATACCTGTAGAAATGAAGAAGTCATCAGTCATAAGCACATTTATTCCCGAAAAGCTTTTTCCAAAAAGAATATAGATGGCCACTACTAAACTTAAAGTAGAGATGAGACCTATAAAAGCAGAATAAATGGATCGTTTAAAAAAAGAGAAAGGGAGATCTGAAAAAAAAGAATGGGCTGTATGGCCATCATAATAAATTTTGTACATACGTTTTCCTGTGCAAATCATTACCTGCCATACGGGATAATATATCAGTGTCATTTCTAAATCATACTCATCAAAAAACTTATACTCTACGTTTTCAACCCGGGTCTCAAGCCCGGAGATAAAGAAGGCTTTCTTATTTCGGGATTGCTTTTCAGCCTCGGCTGACTCAATACTTACAGGAAAAAGCTGATCCCGGGAGCTCAACACCCCGGTCTGAAAAGACTGAACCGAGATCCCGCTATTAAGCATTTTTTTTATACTTCCTGTAATATGCGTAAAAATTCCAGAATCAAGAAATGCCGGTATCACTGTAATATTATAGGCATCATCAAAATAGGACTTATCTATATAGTAGTTCCGCTTTCGTCTTTCACTTTTTTTTACACTTCCGCTGACAACACCGGATACAAAGTCCGCCTTGCACCAAAAAGGAAAAAAAATCAGTTCTGCCCTGATTTTTAAAGAGTTAGCCCGGCAAATTCTGTCAGCAACAAGACGAGTTTTAACCTGCTGAAGAATGTTTTCACGGGTAACCCTGTTCTCCAAAAAAATCCTCACACAGTCTGCAGCCTCTGAATAATAAAGTGACTTACAAAAAGGACATACCCGGGGCTGAGGATTCTCAACACAGACAATCTCCTGAGAACAACTCGGGCAACAGAGGAGAGATAGAGAAGCTTCAAGTTTCATAACAAAGCCCGCTTAAAAATAAAATAAAAAAGACTGAAAAAGACTAAAAAAATTACAGGCACAGACGCCAGATAAAAAACTACCGGAAAAGAAAGGCTGATAAAAGCATATACCATTACCGGAAAAATAAAAAATAGAAAAAATAATGGCAGAGTCCAGAAAAAAATACTAAACCGGGAAGGGGTTTTATTAGCATACAGAGTACCACTGGTCTGATCCAGAATAACAGAATATTCCTTCTCCCGTACCGTATACAGAATCCTCATCACAGGCCAAAAGATCAGATAGATATTATTGACCCCGGCCACTTTTCCGGGATATTTCTCTCTCAGGGCATCCACTAACCGTACAGGCAGAATAGCGGGTAAAAAAACTTTTTCAGGGAGAGAATCCGGACTGAGTACATAAACAGGTTTTTGCGCCAACTCCTGAGCTTCCTGTACAAGTAGGGAAACTCCACGGGTGTCATCTATAAAACTCTGAAGGGCCGGATCGATCACTGGCCGGGCAGGGACTAAAAAAAAATCTTTTTCCGGATCCTTAATTCCCATAAACCAGAACGGAAAATAAAATGTTTCCTTCTTCTGAATATTCATCTTTTTTACAGAATAATGAGTAACTTTCCTGGAAAGCCAGGTAAGAAATAGAGAGTGAAGCCGGGATAAGGAAAAATTTTCAGGAAAGAGCAGTCTTTTAACCAGTACACCCCGCCATTTATAAAAACGGTTGCTGCAACACGGACATTGGACAAAACCGCTGATAATATGCTCTGGTAGACGCCGGCCGCATTTAACACATCTTAAATTCATTATCTTATTATAATATAAATATTAAA
>PWQF01000220.1 GCA_003556865.1 Elusimicrobiota bacterium
ATACTGGCTGTTCTGGATGCGGGAGCTTACGGTTTTTCTATGTCCTCTAATTATAATTCCCGGCCCCGGCCTGCGGAAGTGATAATAGAAGAAGAGGAAGCGCGCCTTATAAGAAGGAGAGAAGAGTACCGGGACCTGGAGGATACTGAAGTTGAAGGCTGATTTTGTAAAAACCCAGTCCGCCGGGAATGATTTTCTCTTATTTGACCGTATTTCCGTCCCGCCGGAAAAAATCAGGTGGGAAAAATATGTGCCCGCAATATGCTCCCGCAGAAAAGGGGTGGGTGCGGACGGGGTGCTGCTCCTCCAGAAATCCAAAGATTCAGATTTTATTATGAGAATTTTTAATTCCGACGGCAGCGAGGTGAGCATGTGCGGAAACGGAGCCCGCTGCTGCGCACTTTACTACTTTAACCGTTTTTCAAAAAAATCTGTATCCTTTATGACAGGGGCAGGCCCCCTTAAAGCGGAAAAAGGAAAAGGGGGGAGTATAAAGCTTTTTATGACCGATCCCGCAGATATTAAAGAGGATATGGTCCTGCAGCTGGGGGAGAGGCAGGTAAGCGGCTTTTTTATAAATACCGGGGTTCCCCATTTTGTTGTTGAATGCGGCCGGCTTGATAATATAGATATAACAGGTATGGGAAGAAAGATACGGTATAATAAAGCTTTTGCCCCCGGCGGGACAAACGCCGATTTTGTTATGGTAACTTCAAAGAATTCACTTAAGATAAGAACCTATGAAAGGGGAGTGGAGGCAGAGACCCCGGCCTGCGGGACAGGGGTGACGGCATCAGCCATAGCCCAGTACGTAAGAAAAAAAGTGGAGCCGCCGGTAAGAGTCCAGACAGAGGGGGGCGGCGAAATGAAAGTTTACTTTGATACAACTTCAGGCAGGGATCTGATTTCCGGGGTATATAATGTAAGGCTGGAAGGTAAAGCAAAAGAAGTTTTCAGGGGAACCCTTGAGCTGGATAACTTTAAGGGTCTGTAAATTAAGCGCGTTTTAAAAAAAGGAGGAAATATTATGCTTCAGTGATCATCTGTTGCCGTTGTAACCCCTTTCAGGGGAGGAGATGTGGATTACGATGCCTTAAAAAAGCTTATAAGCTGGCATATAGAGGAGGGAACCGACTGTATTGTCCCCTGCGGATGTACGGGAGAAGCGGCCACATTAACTGAAGACGAACATAAAAAAGTTATTAAAACGGCGGTTAAGGCTGCCGACGGTAAGGTAAAGGTTATGGCCGGAACCGGTTCTAATTCCACAGATGAGGCAGTAACTCTTACCTCCTATGCCCGAAAAGCGGGAGCGGATGCCGCCCTTGTAATTACACCTTACTATAACAAGCCCACCCAGGAAGGACTTTATCAGCACTATAAAAAGATAGCAGAAGAGGTGGATATCCCCATATGCCTTTATAATGTCCCCTCCCGGACCGGGGTCAATATGTCCCCGGAAACAGTGGCCCGGCTGGCGGAAATCAAAAATATTACCGCCATAAAGGAGGCTTCCGGCAGCGTGGCCCAGTGCGCCGAAATAGTAAGACTCTGCGAAGATGAGATCACCCTTTTATCAGGCGATGATTCCCTTACCTTTCCAATGATGGCCCTGGGGGGAAAAGGGGTGGTTTCCGTCCTTGCAAACGTGGCCCCTTCGGCCGTGAAGAGGATGACGGATTTTTTTCTTAAGGGTCAGATTGACAGGGCCCGGGAAATACATTACAGGTGGCTGCCCCTTATGGACGCTCTTTTTGTTGAAAC
Source organism: Elusimicrobiota bacterium (assembly GCA_003556865.1). Next base: position 1,765 of record PWQF01000220.1, read on the forward strand.
AAACCCCGGCCCGGTAAAAGAGGCCCTTGGAATGATGGGTAAGATAAGGCCCGAGCTCAGAATGCCCCTGGTTAACCTGCAGGATTCCAGCAGGGAAAAACTTAGAAAGGTAATGGAAAACCTCCCGCTGGAGCTGGAAAATGATTAATGTATCTGTCTCGGGAGGGAGGGGGGTTATGGGTAAGCTTATCTGTTCTGCCCTTGAAGCCAACTCCGGCACCGGGCTCTCGGCAATACTTGAAGCCCCTGGACACGGGGATGAAGGAAGAGAGTTTAAGGGCGCACGGGTATACACCAGTCCCCGGGAAGCTGTTTCAATTTCGGATGCCGTAATTGATTTCTCCTCCCCTCCGGCTACATTAAAGTTGCTTGAGCAGGTAAAAGAGAGCAGAACGGCCCTGGTGATAGGGACAACCGGTTTTAATGAGGAGCAGAAAATTAAAATTAAGGATGCAGCTTCTAAAACCCCTATCCTTTTATCTCCTAATATGAGCATCGGGGTAAATATACTTTTTAAGGCGGCGGCAATGATAAACAGGGCCCTGGAGGGAAGCGGATACCATAAAGAGATAGTTGAGGCCCACCACAGCCGTAAAGTGGATTCCCCTTCCGGCACAGCCGAAAAGATTTTGTCCATCATAAAAAATGAGGGGGATATTCCCGTTTACGGAAGAGAGGGAGCCCCGGGCCCCAGGAAGGATAATGAGATAGGGGTCCATGCTATTAGGGGCGGTGGGATAGCCGGAGAGCATACCCTTATGTGGATAGGGCAGGAGGATAGAATAGAGATTTCACACAGGGCCTCTTCCAGAAGAATATTTGCACAGGGAGCGGTAAGGGCCGCCATCTGGCTCTCTAGCGCTCCGGCCGGACCTCTTTACGGAATGGAAGAGGTTCTGGGTTAAGGGGGGGCTGGTGAGGCTGGGGCGGTTTTGCCCTAAGGGAGAATCCCCCGATACCGGAGCCCTCTGGGGCCTGGTCAGGGATGGGCAAATTAACGTAATAGAGCCGGGGCCTTTCCGGGCCTGGAAGGAGACCGGGCCAAGTTACGGACTGAACGAAGTGAAGCTTCTTGCCCCCTGCCCGGAGGGGGCGAAAATTATATGCGCGGGGCTTAATTACCGGCGCCATGCTCTGGAACTGGGCGTTGAGCCTCCGGATGAGCCGGTAATTTTTTTAAAAGC
>PWQF01000087.1 GCA_003556865.1 Elusimicrobiota bacterium
CACGGCTTACATTACCCTCGGGACGAAAATAAGTCTCCCCATACTTGAATATAAATGAGCCGAATAATCCCTCATCCGTAAAACCCTCCGCCGCTTCATTCACTCCCCTGCCCGCATCACGAAACCCCTCAGCGCTGAAAGAAGATAAGAGCAGCAAAATTAAAAAGAAAGATAAAATTTTATTTAACCGGTTCATAAATTAAAAATAACCTATCTCCAGTATTTTAAGGTAACGGAAAAGAGGTGGTCACTTCCTATGGGATCATTTATAAAAGCGTAATCGGTATTAATAATAAGATCCCTGTACCAGAATTCCGCCCCCAGGCCCATATTCCATCTGAGCGTATCATTAAGCCTGCTCATATATGAATACCTGTCCTCCAGGGTCAGACGGTTAATGCCGGCACGGGCAAAAAGCGCCGGTATATTATAGATATCCGGGTCAAACCTGAGCTCTGTACCCAGTGAGGTCTGGAGAGGCATATCCTTTTTCTGTATAAGATCCCAGGCTCCCAGCAGGTCCAGCCTCCTTGCAAACCTTTTCCGGTATCCCAGCCCCAGCTTAACTTTAACTTCCCCTGAATCCCTGTGCCCGTTTTTCCAGGTAAGAGCGGGACCTCTCTCAATTGTAAATCCCATATTCAACGCTCTGCTTAATCTAAGCATTTTACCGAACTGCATATCCCAGCCCCGCGCCGAGGCGCCTGATATACCCTCAAAATTCTGGGATATGTACCTGAAACTTCCTCCTATTAAAATATTCTGTCTGAAAAAGGGGTAGCCCCCTGAAATAATTACAGCTCTCTCACTGTTAGAAAAAGTGTCCCTGGATATAGCTCCGGAGGGTTCCAGACCGGTAAGAGGAATATTATCTATATCCATAGTAACTAAAGAAACGGAAAAGGCGCCTGAGTCAAGCAGCCCGGTCATATTAAAAGGAACTGCCACGTTAAAAAAATTGTATCCCGGACGTATATCTTCCATCCCGGGCCACTCCTGGGAGGCAAGGCGCTGCAGCATGGCGGTTGCCTGTATATGTTCGATATGCCCCAGACCCGCAGGATTCCAGTACCCTGCGGTGGCATCATCAGCAACAGCAGTAAAAGCTCCCCCCATACCCATTGCCCGCGGGCCTATACCCTGCTCCAGAAAGGCGGCCGGGCCGGCAGCCCCTTTAAAAGGGAAAAGGATTAAAAGCAGAAACGATGCCATACCGGCGACAAGAAATATTTTTTTTATCATTTTAAAGAAATTTCTCCCTTAAATTTTAAAAGCAGCACTTTTATAATCAGTTTTATTATAATCAAATTCCTCCTTAAAAAACAAGTTTAAGTTTTTCATTTACTGCGCATATACCGTGGCTATCGTATAACGCTTATAGCTGCCGGAGCCGGTTATTATCTCACAGAAATATACACCGTTTGCAAGCAAACTGCCTGAGAAATGTCTGCCATCCCACACCTCTTCATTAATACCTGCAGGCCGTCTCTCATTCTTAACTAAACTCTTAACCAGGCTTCTGGATGTATCATAAATATTGATAGATATGCGGGCCTCTTCCTTTAACACATACCTGAAGGTCGTATAATTTCTGCGGTTATCAAAAGGGTTGGGGTAATTAATAAAATCCGATACCATATCCTTTCCCGATGTAAAAAGAAAAGAAGTTTTAATCGGGTCCATATACCTGCCGTCCCTGACAATCCATTCAACAGAATATTCTTCTCCGGAGCGTATAAAATTCTGTCCCTTCCGGAAAGATATTATTCCTGATAAGTAATCAAATTTTAAATCATTTGGATAAAAGAACGACTTATTTATATCTCCACCCCTTATAGTCATTGTGGCGCCCTTAAGCTCGGTCTCCCTTAATTCCTCCGTAACCCTTGCTTCAAAAAGAGGGTCCCTGGAGGAAGCAACTCCCTTTCCGGGCTGAATTATTTCAAGTTTCTGGGGAAATATTACTATTCTGTACCGGTCTGAAACCCAGCTATTTGTGCCTCTTTTAACCCTCCACTGTATAAAATTGCTTTCACCCGGACTGAACCTTTGCTCCGGGGGTAAGCCCCCGGGGATATCAGCTCTGAATACGGACTCCCCGGCAGCGGAAGGGACTTCAACCGCCCCGTAATGCCAGGGCCCGAATAAGGGCCACCCATTTTCCTCGGCGGCTATCCTGTATGATACAGTATCGGTAAGCGCCTCATATCCCCTTACTGTTATGGTGGAGACTACTATATCCCCGTATATGCCGTCAGAAGAAGGTGCTGAGCCTATGAACTCAACTGTGCCGTAACATAACCCGGTCGCAATTAAAAGTAAGGATACAGAAAAAATTAATAAGAAGAGGTTTTTGACCTTCTTATTTTGCAATAAAACTTTTTCTTTAAAACTCATCTTCTTAAAACAGCAATAGGCTGATATATTCTCTCTTCCTTACCGTTATCTACAATAATCTCAGCATAATATATACCGTTTGCAAGCAGTTTTCCGGAAAAGTTTCTCCCGTCCCAGCGCTCTTCATTCTGCCCTTTTCTTCCCCTCTTATTTTTTACTACTGTTTTAACCAGCGAACGGCCCGTATCATAAATATTTATGGTTACTTTTCCTTCCCCTGATAAGTAGTATCTGAATACAGTCCCCCCTTCATCGGGGTCAAAAGGGTTGGGGTAATTGATAAAATCAGAAATTGCCCCTGCTGATACCCTGAAAGTTAATTCCGCAGTTTCGCTCTTCCCGGACTCCCCGGAAATTTTTACTGTAAGAAGATATTCACTGCCGGGGGCAAGAGGGGGTTCCCCCCCGGAACCGTAATCATAACTCAAAACCCCTGTTGCGGAATCGTATATGAGGCTTTCCGGGTAATAAAAAGTTCGGTCCGTGCCAGCCCCCTTCAGGGTTACGGTGGCCCCCTTTAAATAATGAATATCCGAAACCACGAAC
>PWQF01000306.1 GCA_003556865.1 Elusimicrobiota bacterium
CTGATAACTTTTAATCTTCCCGATAACGGCACTGTGGAGCGTGTCGGGATAGAGCTGGATATATCTTCCGGCCGCCTGTCACATATCTCTTCCGATGAGCTGCCTGAGCATAAGGTGATGTATGAGGAGCCTAAAGAGCTACTGGCGCATCTGGATTATGAGGGTATTGATATACAGGCTGCTGAAGATAAGAAGGCGGGTCTTGAGAGAATCATAAAGTGGGCTCTGGGATTTTTAGGTTTGGGTACTGTTGCAGCAGTGCTGCTGGAGCCGGGTGTAGTTTCTGAAGGCTTCACCTTTTTTAACTGGCTCTCAGCTGCAGGACTGTTTGGAGTCCCGGCAGGGTTTTTAAATCTTTATTCTGCGCCAGATGAAAGCCTGAAGGATGCCCGGGAGGAAGTGCTGCGGCTCCAGGAGACGGAGCTGGCAGGACCTGAAAGAGAAGCTTATGTAAGAATACACAATAATGCCAAAGAGCTTCTTATGAATGTGGGAATAAAAGTTGAAAGTCAGGAGCTGAGGGCAAAGCTTGAAGAGCTGCTGGGTGATGCGGCCGCTTACGATGAAACTACCGGCCGCCTGATTATTTTATACCAGCCCGAGGCCGGAATTGATCCTGTTCAGGATGCGGTTGAAAAAGCAAGTGAAGCTTCCCGTAACTGGGAGTATCTGCCGCCGCCGGGAAGCTACGATACAGGCGGGGCGCCGGACACTATAGATGAAGACGGCCAGCGTCGCAGCGCTACTTTGGAAGATCTTGAAAGATTTCTTGAAACGGTAAATGAGTACAGCGATATAATAAAAGTTGTTTCAAGCCCGGTAACGGTAATGGCTCAAAAGGGAGAGGATCAGGCGGAACTGATTTATGAATCAGCCAGGTTGATGGATAAAAACCTTCCGGAAGGAATGGTTAAGCAGAAAGATCTTTCAAAGTTATCGGATGAAGATATAAAGGATTTTGTAAAAGATGACTGGGTACACTGGTTTGATGCGGTATCGGGTCTAAGCGCGCATGAAAAATATACCACAGCATTAATCAGGAGCGCTGAAATGGGCGCCAATCTTGGGCTTGCCAGTATGCCTATGGCGGCCAATAATGCCCCGGTGACCCCTGAGGGGCTTTTAACTGTTGCCCATGCCGAAGTTCTTTTTCAGATACTTATTGCCCAGGCTGCAAATCCCGAAGGACTGGTCTGTATACATGGCGGACTGCCTGCTTCTACCAAACAGGTGGGGAGAGATTATTTTGATATAAGGCACGGTTCCGCCGCGCATAATCTCCTGGCGGCTTCAATGGCAAGGATTGCATCAACGGTTGCCGGCCTGCCGGCCAACCAGTCTGCGGCCTCTACCCATCTGGATAAATCAGATGAGCTTTCGGAAAAAAGAAGCAGTGAAGGCAGAGATATGTTAAGCCGGCTGGGCTTTCACACTGTCCGCCACGCTTTCGGGCTTGAGGGTAACCTGGCTTCCGCCGGCCACGATCTCTTTGAAAGACAGCTTGCAGAGGAAAGAAAAGCCCGCAGCCAGAGAAAAGATGACGGGAAAGCATTTCTTCAAACCATACATATACCTGAGGACCCGGAGGCGATGGCAGCAATATCAGAAGTGGTCACTAAAGATGCTGCGAGATTTAGCGATATATATCATACCACTAAAAACATTGATGCATTAAAAAAGTGGGTTAGGGAAAACAGTGAGATAATTGATATGCCTTCGGATGAGGATCTAGTTTCCCGGGTTTCAGATGAGAAGGGCAGTATTAATATGAGCGACCTTTTTATATGGGGCGGAGCTCTTATCCTGGGGGCGGGGGCAGTGGGGTTATTGGCTTCATTGGCACCCATAACCGGAGTGCAGGCTGCCCTTTCAGTAGGAATTGGCGGAACTCTATTCCTGGGCGCCTATCATTTTATCAGGGGTCTGATAAATCCCCGCTTAAGAGTTTCAGATACTTATGAGGATTTGGAAAATCCCTACAAGTCCCAGATGTTATCCAGGCTGAAAGGGCTAAAGGCGGAAAATTTAAGGGAACTCAGGGAAAAATTAAATATAGAAGATAGCTTTATTGATTCCCTTAACCAGCCTTACAGTATACATTCTTCCTGGCTTGATGCCGGCGAAGCCGGAAGGGTTTTTGGGGTAAGGGTTAAAAATAATATTGAAAGGGGACCTGCCAAAGGAGGGATAAGATTTGTAACCTCGGCAATGCTTAAGGGGGATAAACTCTTTTCCGGTGCGTTGGAAGAGTTAAATTCCGGAACCTGGAATGAAAATAACAGGGCTGAGCTGGAAGAATCTGTTGAAAATCTTATATCCGGTTATATGGAAGGGGAGGGTGAAGCCCTCTCCCTGGGAATGACCCTGAAGAATTCTTCCCTTGGACTGGATCTCGGGGGGGGAAAGGGCGCTGTTTTTATAGGTGAAGTTAATATTCAGAAAGATGAGAGGGGAATGCTTAAGGCGGAACTTAAGGACAGCGATGACTGGAAATCCCCTGAAAAACTGGCCGCCGTTGCCAGGGCCCACAGCCGTGAGCTTGCCTCGGACGGGCAGGTAGGAATTAATATAGACATACCTGCCCCGGATGTCAATACAGGCGGGGTTATGAAATGGTATGCGGATGAGTATATACGCTATGTTGCGGAAAACACAGATGAAATAAAAAACTCTACCCCCCGTCTTCAGGAAATTTTAGATGAGTTGCTGGCAAGGGTCAGTCTGGGGGAATATGATCCCTCGGATACTCCGTTTCTTGAGGCGGCGGTGGAATATTCCAGAAACAATTTAGAATCCGTCCCCTGGCTTGGTGTTTATACGGGCAAGGCTGTGGATTTAGGCGGTTCGCATGGCCGGACAGAGGCAACGGGATTCGGCGTTATTGATGTGCTTGAAACTATCCTGGAACTGGAAGGTAAGACTATAAAAGA
>PWQF01000216.1 GCA_003556865.1 Elusimicrobiota bacterium
CGGGTAGGGTAGATGAAAATATTTACTGGGAAAAAGTATCCGACCTCCTCGGGATAAATAGGGATTTAAGTGAGTGCCGGGATCTTTATCTTGATAATTTTCAGCCCAGGTCTGAAATGATGGATATAATAAAAAAAATTTCAAGTAAACATAAGGTAGGTATTTTTTCTGATCAGACCAACTGGATCTACGAACTTGACGCCAAATACAGCTTTATAAGACATTTCAGTTATATATGTATATCCCGGGACAAAGGAGTTACCAAGCATGATAATGCTTTTTACCTTATCCCATCCAGGGAGACAGGTATTAAAAGTTCGGAAATACTTTTAGTTGATGATAAGCCCAGGGTGATAACAATGGCTGAAGAAAATGGACTTAACGGCTATCTTTTTACTACAATTAACCGGTGCCGGAAATTTTTCCGGGTTAACTGAAAAATCAGTTAAAATAAAAAAATTTAACAAATCTTGATTTTCAAGGCGTGTATCAATTATAATTAATAAATTGACATACTGCTATTTAAAGAAATACTATGTATAGAAAAATTAAAGAAAATTTATATTTTTCCCCCCTGAAAACAGGCCGGAGAAGGAGGTGGAAACTTAAGTTGGCGGCTCTTTTTTTTATTATCCTCTCTTCTTTTATACCGGTCCGTGCTGAAATGCAGAGTTTATCCATAGAGGTGGTTGAAAACGGCAATCCTTTAAAAAATATAGAGCTGGCCCTGATAGAGGGAATGGGCTATTTAAAAGCCAGGGAAGCGGCAGATGTATTTGATGCAGAGCTTGACTATATTCAGGAGGGCGGCCAGATTATATACAGCTGGCCGTTAAGGGGGGAAGAAAAAAAAGTAGTTTTTGAGGTGGGTAACTTTTATGTCTCAATGGAAGGGGTCCGTCGCCGTATGATGAAATCCCCTCTTATCATTAACGGCAGAGCCTATATTCCCCTGGAAGCTGTTATTACCAGGGCTTTTCAGAATGTTATTGAAGGTGTTGTAAGGTGGAGCTTTACTGATCGCACCTTATGGCTTTCCCGCCGGGGAGGTATAAGGGATATCAGGAATTATTCCTATGACAATTATTCCCGTTTTGTAATTGAAACCGCCGGGGAGCCTGAATTCAGCAGCCGAAGGAGAAGAAACAGATGGGAAATAAGTTTTGATAATACTCCCGTTGTTTTTCCCTACGAGGGTCAGCATATAGGAGACGGGGTCATTGAAAAGGTGGAAACGGAGAAAAAAGAGAAGGGGGTGAAATTTATTGTTCACCTTGGCCGTCAGGCCGGAGAAGTGAGGATATCTAAAAATCCGTCTCCTCCCCGTCTGGTTATGGACGTAGAAAATAGCCGCCCCGCTAAAGAAGACAAGAAAAAGACCCGGCCGGAATCTCTTCAGGCCGAGCTTGCTCTCAGGGACCGAACCGAAAAAGATGATATTGAACTTGTCGTAATAGATCCGGGTCACGGGGGGAGGGATCCCGGGGCCATAGGAGCTATGGGGGTTAGAGAAAAGGATGTAGTGCTGGCCATAGCTAAAAAGCTGGCGTCAAAGATAAGAGGCACTCTTAACATACGGGCTGAACTTACCCGGACCGGTGATTATTTTATTCCCCTGGCCGAAAGGACGGAGATAGCCAATAAAAAAGGGGCGGATCTTTTTATTTCCATTCATGCTAATTCTTCTCTTAACCCCCAGGCCCGGGGGGTGGAAATATATTTTTTATCTGAAGAGGCTTCTGATGCGGAAGCCGCCGCAGTGGCCGCGCGGGAAAATTCAGTAGTGGCTATGGAGGAGAGAAGCCGGGAAATGGACCGCCTGACTAAAATACTATGGTCTCTTACCTTAAACCAGTTCATGAACGAGTCCAGTCAGTTTGCCTCAATTGCTTATGACAAAATTTCATCGGGTACGGGGCTTCCGGGAAGGGGAGTTAAGCAGGCCGGGTTTTATGTTATGAAAGGTGCCAGGATGCCGGCTGTGCTGGTTGAGGCGGGATTCCTTTCCAACCGGGAGGAGGAAAGGCTTTTAAATACAGGGGCGTTTCAGAGCAGCGTGGCCCGGTCCATACTTTCTGCTATACAGGAGTACAGGGAAGCTCTTTCAGGGCAATGAAAGATAAGAGTCCCCCTATAGCTATATTTGATTCGGGAATGGGAGGGTTGACTGTCCTTAAAGCTGTAAGAAAAAAACTGCCCGAAGAGAATCTTATATATTTCGGGGATACCGCTCATCTGCCATACGGTACCAAATCAAAAAAAACTGTTTTAAATTACGCATATAAAGCCGCTCAATTTTTAACTGAAAAAAAAATCAAGCTTATGATTATAGCCTGCAATACAGCTTCTGTCTTTGCGCTTAGGGAATTAAAGAAGTCAATGCCTTTCAAGGTTATGGGTGTAATAGACCCGGGCGTTAAAGCGGCAGCAGCTTCAAAAGGCAGTTCGATAGGTGTAATAGGTACTTACGGAACGGTGAAAAGCGGTATTTATCAGAGAAAAATAAGATCTATTATGCCTGATTCCAGGGTAAAGGCAAAAGCCTGTCCCCTTTTTGTGCCACTGGCTGAAGAGGGATGGTTTGATAGCAGAGTTACCCGACAGGTGGCTGAAATTTACCTGAAGGAATTTTGTCCGGGCCTGGACACGTTAATACTGGGATGCACTCACTATCCCCTGCTTAAAAAAGTAATTTCCGGCGTAGCCGGCAGCAAAGTTAATATAATTGATTCTGCGGAAGAGGTTGCTGCAGAAGCAGGGAGGGTTATAAAACAGGAGCAGCGGGCCTCCGGCGGAGATAGGGGCACCTTAAAATTCTATGTCAGTGATTCCCCTGAGCTTTTCAGGAAATCAGCCCCGGTTTTCCTGGCAGGCGAAATAAATTTAAATAAAGTGACAATCAGCGGGACAGCGGATTAATAATAAA
>PWQF01000023.1 GCA_003556865.1 Elusimicrobiota bacterium
CGCGACAGGCAACTCAGAGCGGCGGTAAGCATATTGTTTATTGTTGCCCTGGGGCGACAATCCCAGGGAATACCAAGCTTGCAAGCGACCGAATCGAGGTTGATGAACCAGGTGACCATGACTTCGCGGGCAAGACCCATCGAGCCCACCAGGAAGGCGCAAAGTGGTTTATTTTTCCTTGCTATATCGAAACACGGGGAGAAGGCGGTTATTTTCTGGCGGAGCCGACCGAGGGCTACAACCTGGAGAATGGCGACTTTTCAAACCTACCCGAAATCACCCCCGGCGAACGTGACCTTTTAATAAGGGCCGCACAAGCCCTGAATAAGCACGCCAAGCCGAAATACAACAAACAACCCATCATAGACGGCGACAGACCCGGTGATATTTATAATAAGGATGCCAACCCCCGACCATTGCTTGAGCGTCACGGCTGGACGACTTGCGGCAGCAGGGGCGACTTCGAACATTGGACCAGGCCTGGCAAAAATCGGGGAATATCGGCGAGCCTTATTGATGGAAAGCTATTTAATGTTTTTAGCAGCAATGCCCCACCGCTTGAGCAGTGGACCGTTTATACCCCTTTTGTTTTATATGCGACCCTGGAACACGATGGTGATTTTGAGGCAGCAGCGCGGGAGTTGCGGCGCCAAGGATACGGGGGTAGCGAATCAGGTAAAAATAGACAGGTAGACCATAAACCTGACGAAAGCTCGGGGCAGAAAAAAACGTGGGTTTATACCCGACGAGTTTTCCCCCGGACGACCTACCCCTGGGAAATTTTGCCCGAAGAAATTACGGAAAGCCTGCGAAAGCTTGCACGGTCTTGTGCTACCGAAGCAGACCAGCTTCCAGGCATGGTATGCGCCATGATCGGTGGTGCCCTGGGACGGATTGTCGGCATATCTCCTAAAATCGGATGGAATGAACCCGTTATTATATGGACGATTGACATACGGGCGACCGGAGAAGGAAAGAGCCCGGTCATGCAAGCACTGGCCCGGGTTTTAAAACGGGTACAGAAAGAAGAACATGCCCGTTACGACAAGGAATACAAAAAATGGGCAGCTGTGCCTCCCAAAGAAAGGGGAGAGCCCCCGGACCCCCCAAGGGGTTATTACTGTACTGATCTTACCCTGGAAGGGCTGCGGTCTGACCTGGAGGGTCATCCTACCGGCGGCATTGTTGCCCTTCTCAATGAGGCTTCCGTATTAATAAATGGACAGAATCAATACAAACAAAAGGGCACCGACCGAGAGGCATGGCTAAAACTGCACGATGGTGATGATGCCAGGATTGTACGAGCCGCAAAGAGCTTGTTGATTAGCGGGGCGCGGGTGCAGGTTGTTGGAGGTATACAGCCTGCAATTTTCCGGCAGGTTTTCGGCGGCAATGAAGGGCAATATATAGAGGACGGCACCGTATACCGCTGTCTATTCGTTTACAGCCCCTCAAGGCATCACGAGTTGACTAATGAGGGCTGGAGTGACGAACACCGGCGGGCTTGGGATCGTACGCTCCAAAGAGCGCTTGAATGGGCAAATCATCAGGAAGGAGAACACATTATAAAATTGACCGGAGAGGCGCAGCAAGCCTTTTTAACATGGCGGAACACCCTGGATCGGGAGAAGGTGAATTTGCCACCGGAGCTTCGAGGGTTCTTGCCCAAAGCATATGGGTATGCTTTGCGGCTGGCGGCTGCGATTGATTGCATACACCAATTCCATGCAGGGAAGGCACCCAGAAACCTGCTTGATGTCGAAGGAATAGAACGTGGCATAAAGGCTGCTATGTATTACCTGGGCCAGGCGGTAGACGCGATGCGGCTTATTATGGGCGATGAAATGACCGTTGACCCGGTTAAGGCCCGGATACTGGAAGCATTAAAAGACCGGGAAGCGATGACTGCCACTGAGATTTACACCGATGTTTTCCAGAAGAATAAGCCCTCACAAAAAATAAACGAAGCACTATGCGGCCTGGTTGATGATGAACAGGTTACAGCCACCACCGAACCCACAGAAGGTCGTCCGAAAACCACCTATGCCCTGAACGTAAAAAACGTATTTACGTATAAAGCCTCTACTGCGGAATCGGAACAAGACCCGACCCCCGAGCTTAACGCGTTTAATACGTTAAATACATACGGGGATGAAAATGAAAACGACGACGACGAGGTTGAAATATGAAGTCCATCGACCACCTGCGGGGTTTAGGAATTACCCCTCGTTTGAAAACTGGTGGCAAAATTGGTTTGCAAGGCATGGGGGGGCTATCCGATGAGGTTAAAGCCGAGGTTATCACATGGGCCAGAGATAATCGGGAATCCATTTTGCAAGAACTGGACCCGAACGTATTAAACGCATTTACGCAAAAAGGGTTTGAGGCGGATCTTACCCCCCCAGAAATCGAACCCATGACGAACTGTTTACACAGCAGTAGGTGTAAACAGTTAAACGGACCAGACGAACATCGTCCGTTTTGCAGCAAGGCGGAAATCCCTGTTTTTGATCTGAAATCTTGCCCTTTATGTCTTTGGGAAAGAAGACCGGAAATCGTAAAGGATGGCCATGCTTCATCCCGCCGGCGAAAAACCAGACTTGTTAACAAGCCGATGGTTGAAACGTGGCGCAAAGGAAGGCAGTGGATACGGTCCCACCTTCCCGATTTAGAAAAAGCCGGATGGAATAAACGCGAGCTGTTGCGGGCTGGACGATTCATTCACCCTTGCGGCACTTGGGGCGTTGCCTGGTTTTGGAAACCGGATGTCACCCCGACCCTGGAGCCGGATGGAGCCATTCGTTGGTTGTGGAAGAATGCGAACGGGAAGGCCGTTACGCAAGCCGCAAGACCGAAAAACCCCATAGAAAGGAAAAAATCATGAAAAAGATGGGCGCTGAATGCATACACTCAGGATGTCATGTC
>PWQF01000133.1 GCA_003556865.1 Elusimicrobiota bacterium
CGCATAGAATAAGGGTGACAAGCGGCCTGTCGTTCTTCTGCCAGTTAAGCATCATACGGAGTTCCTCAAAAACTTCCAGCTCTTCAATAACGTGAGCCTCGTCCACCATAACTATGGTTTCCCTGCCGTCCCTGAAGTTATCCTCTATTATCCTGTCCAGCCTGTTCAAGACCCCTGCTTTTGACGAGGGGAGCCTTCCTTTTACCCCCAGCCTGTATAAAAGGGACTGGAGAATACCCGAAGAGTCCAGCTGGGGGTTATTGAGCCTGGCCACCCGGTACCGGGTCCCGGCAAGCTCCTCCTCCAGGGTATTAAGAAGAAGGGTCTTTCCGCACCCGAAGACCCCGCTCAAAACAACACACCCCATATGTTCCCTTACAACATACAGCATACGCGCCAGGGCCTCCTCGTGCTGCTCCGAACGGTATAAGTATTTCGGGTCGGGGGTGTTCTGAAAAGGCTTATCAGAGAACTCCCAGTATTTTTTATACATTTTTATTCATTTCAGTACGCCGGTATTTCCAGAACTCTGCCGCCAACTCTCATTTAACTTACCGCAATGATACCACGGATAACTATAATAATATTTGCGTTATAATACAAAAGACAGGAAGATCAGGCGCTGGTTTTCCGAAATACTATAAGATATGCCGAAGGAATCACTCTGCCCGCTTTATGCTTTTTTTTCACTTCCAGCCCCTCTTCCCGGGCAATTTTTTTTATTTCACTTATGGAATATGTTTTTAATATTTTCCCATTACCCCTGAACCCCGAATCGTAAAGAGGAGCCAGTAGATACCTGAGTCTTATAAAAGGATTCTTTCTGTTTCGTATATCCGTTACAAACATCCCGCCCGGCTTAAGGACCCGGGAGACCCCGGTTATGATTTTCCTGGTCACCCTTTCCGGAAGGTTGTAAAATATATTTACAGCGACAACGCCGTCAAAACACTTCTCATCAAAAGAAAGATCTCCGGCATCACCACCGCTAACAGTTGCTTTTATCTTTTTCTCTCTAAGACGTCTTCTGCACCTCTTAATCTGCTCCTCATCCAGATCTATACCAAAACCCTCAACAGCGGGGTTCATATCAATCAATTCTGATAAAAACAGACCCTCACCGCAACCGATATCAAGCAGTTTTCCCCTGAAATCCCCCAATGCCTCCAGGGCAAGTTTTCTCACCTTACCCGAAAGAGGCCCCGATGAAGGGTCTTCTTTCTCCCCGGAAGGCCTGAAAAACTTTATAAAACGTGAGTAGAGTTTGTAAAAAATATTCATTAATGTATCTTACTTTTCAAGGGTTATATACATAAGCTTAAACCCAAAAGCGCCTTTTAATGGCATACTCTAAAATAGAACTATTAAATGAAAGATGTTTAATCACAAATAATAAAAAAAGAAAATTTATTGTTTCTGGCGGAATGTTCATTTCAAAGCAATGTTCTACAACCAGTTTTTTAACATTATCTGAAATATCATTTTTATCGTAAAAAATACTCTTGAATTCATCCAACCCGAAATGGCTTTTAAATGAAACGACTTTCTTTCCTTTTGTTAAACAAAAAGAATAATTCCAGGCAGAAAATAAAAAAAAATCCGATAACGGAACACCATTTACTGAAGCATATTCCCAATCAAAAACGTTTAATTTATCATCTTTTATTAATATGTTTTCAGGTTGAAAATCTTTGTGCTGTATAACATTTGGTATTTGTTTCCCCTTAATACTACCCAACTCTTTCATAATAAATTTTCTGACATTATCATCTATACGAGAAAACAAACCGTTATTATTTATATCGTATAAATCAGCAACATCTTTGTTGTTTTTATATCTTAGACTCCTTAGATAATTTTCTGCAAGATATATCATTTTTTTTATAAAACTAATATCATTTTTAACAGACCCTATAATATTAACAAGAGGTGTGCCTGACAAAACTTTCTGTGAATGCCATATCCAACCTTTAAAAACTCCATTCCCTTTAGGCTTTGGCACATACAAATTCCTTTTATTTAATATATTTAAAACGTTTTTTTCATTTTCTAAATTCTGGGATGTTTTATTATCTTCAGTAAGTTTGTAAATTAAATAGGGGTTTTCAGAATTATTTTTGAATACAAAAACTAAATTCTTTTCCCATTTTCTTAAAGCAAGAATATTAAATTCACTAGTATATAATCCACTTGATTCAGATATCATACTTATAAGATCTTCACTGCTTATGCCAAATGTTTTTTCCGGGTATTTTTTACAAACAATTTTAACTATACCCTTTATAAATTTATTTTGTTTTTTATTTCCCCCAAAACTTGGTGTTATTATATTGTAAATCCAGTAATCAAGCGCTTCTTTTGATTGAAAATATATTTTTTTATCAAGTAAAGTCATGGTACGTATTTCAGCAATCTCTTGCTAAGTATATTCCATTCAAACTCTTCCAGGGCTCTTTTCCGGCCTTTTTCCCCGAACTGCTTTCTCTGTTGTTCATCTTCTAAAAGCTTTCTTATTTTTCCGGAGACCTCATCTATATTTTCCGGATCGGCAAGGAACCCGGTCTCCCCGTCTTTTACGGCCTCAACAACACCTCCGGTCTTTCCACCTATAACAGGCTTACCGCAGCTGTTTGCCTCCATAAAGGATATACCGAACCCTTCCACTACCTCCTCATTATCGGTGAGGGTGCTGAGCATTATGAAAATATCGCATGCGTTATATAAAGCCGACAGTTCTTCTTCTGCTATCTCGCCGGTAAAGATAAGACGATCCGAAAGGCCGTACTTATCTGCAAGGTTTCCAAGGTTCTTTTTTTCCGGACCGTCACCGGCTATAAGGTAGACCAGATCGGGATAATCATTTTTAAGTTTATTTAGGGCCTCTATGACAAGGTGCTGCCCTTTTCTCTGAACCAG
>PWQF01000051.1 GCA_003556865.1 Elusimicrobiota bacterium
CAGATAAGAAAGTTTAATCTTGAGACCGGCAACATTGTTTCCGGGCAGGTCAGGCCCCCGAAGGATTCGGAAAGATATTTTGCCCTTCTTAAGGTTGAGGCTGTTAACGGGGAAGACCCTTCAATAATAAGGGCCCGGGAAAAATTTGAAAACCTTATGCCTCTCTATCCGGAAGAAAGGCTTGAGCTGGAAACCACCCAGCAGGAAGTTGAAATGAGGCTTATGAACCTTCTCACCACCATAGGAAAAGGGCAGAGAGGTCTAATAGTATCTCCTCCGCGGGCGGGTAAGACAATAATTCTTCAGAAGCTGGCAAACGCAATTACACATAACCATCCCGAAGTTAAGCTTATAGTTCTGCTGGTGGGAGAGCGCCCGGAAGAGGTTACCGACATGATGCGTTCGGTAAAAGGGGAAGTTATAAGTTCTACTTTTGACGAGCCGGCCAAAAGACATATACAGGTAAGTGAAATGGCCATAGAAAAAGCGAAAAGGATGGTGGAGCACGGTCATGATGTTGTAATACTTCTGGATTCAATAACCAGGCTTGCCAGGGCTTATAACTCTATTGCCCCTTCTTCCGGCCGGGTTTTAACCGGGGGCGTGGACTCCCAGGCTCTCCAGAAACCTAAAAGGTTTTTCGGGACTGCCCGGAATATTGAGAGCGGGGGAAGCCTGACAATCCTGGCCACCGCCCTGATAGAGACCGGAAGCCGGATGGATGATGTTATATTCGAGGAGTTTAAAGGCACCGGCAATATGGAGGTTAACCTTGACCGGAAACTGGTTAATAAAAGAGTTTTTCCCGCAATTGATATTTTCCGGTCCGGAACCAGAAAGGAAGAACTGCTTCTTACCGAAGAGGAACTGAATAAGGTATGGATATTAAGAAAAATACTTAACCCGCTGGGTATGGTGGAAGCAATGGAACTGGTAGTGGAGAAAATGAAAACCACAAAATCCAATAAGGAGTTTCTTAAGCTGATGGAGGTTGAAAGCCTGGGAAGCTGAGTTAAGATGGAATATCTTAAACGAGTTTCTGTATTGCTGGCCCTGGTTTTTTTGAGCCTTGGTCTATACCTTGGTTACTGGATGAATTCAGTTCAGAGCGCAGAGGTTATATTTACCACGGACGGGCACGGGCACATACTTCCTTCCAGGTTAAGGGATGGAACTGAAATAGGCGGGCTTTCCGCGCTCGGAAGCTTTTTAAAAGATAAAAAGGGACCTTATCTTCTGGTGGATTCAGGTGATATTTATCAGGGTGCTCCGGAGGGAACCCTTACTAAGGGCTCTATTGTTGTTGAGCTTATGAATCTGCTGGGTTATGATGCCCTTGCTGTAGGGAATCACGAGTTTGATCACGGGGTTGAAAATCTTCGGGAACTCTCCCGGATGGCAGAATTTCCCTTTCTGGGCCTTAATATAATCCAAAAAGATACCGGACGGCCCCCTGACTTTATTTCCCCCGGATTTATAGCTGATATTAACAGTGTCCGCATAGGTATTTCAGGGGTGACTTATCAGAATATGGAAAATGTGGCAGTAAAAGAACATATTGAAGGGCTGGAGTTTATCTCCGGTTCTGAACCTGCCGCCCGGGAACTGGCCTCTCTTCGGGAGGAGGGAGCGGAAATAACTTTACTTTTAAGTCACAGGGGCCTTGAAGAAGATTTAAGAGATGCCCGGTATTTAAAGGAGGCCGATCTGATATTGTCCGGCCATTCTCACCGCCTTTTAAAAAAGCCTGAAGTAGTTAAAAGAACAATTGTGTGCCAGGCAGGGAGCAATTTTACCCATGCCGGCCAGCTTATACTTTTCTACAGTTCATCTGAAAAAAGAATTATTTCCTACAGCCATTCTATGATTCCCCTTGATACTGGTCGTTATGGCCCTTATCCTCCGGCTGAAGAGATTATTGACCGGGAAATAGCTGATTTAAAAGAGGAGATGGACCGTGTCATAGGAGAATCTAAGCTCAGGCTTTCCCGGGTTTTAAGGGGAGAGTATCAGAAGCACGGCGAGCTTGCCCTGGGGAACCTGCAGGCGGATATAATGAGAGAAACCACCGGAAGCGATCTGGCCTTTCAGAATACCGGTGGCATAAGGGGGGATATCCCCCGGGGTGAAATAAGGGTAAGGGATATATGGGAGCTCTCCCCATTTGGGAACAGTATTGTTACCATGGACCTGACGGGCAGTCAAATTAAGGAGCTTCTTGAATTAAGCGCCTCCCACCGTTATTCAAAGCTTCAGGTTTCGGGTCTGGAAATGATTTACAATGATACCCTCCCTGAAGGCAGCAGGGTACTGAATATATTTATAATTAATGAAGAAGGTGAAAAGGAAGATCTGGATTATGAGCAGTATTACAGGGTTGCCACTAATTCTTTTCTGGCGCAGGGGGGTGACGGCTATCAGACCTTTAAAGAAGGTGAGGATACAGAGGATACTTCAATAATCCTGAGGGAAGCCCAGATAGAATATATAAGCCAAAACTCCCCTGTAACTGCTTCAGCCCAAGGGCGCCTTATGAACGTAAGCCTTCAGTAGGGCAGAATAAATTTATTTAAAAAAGTTCCTCCCTTTTTCTTGACTGCATTTTAAAATATTACTATATTTAAAATACTATAGGCAGCCCGGTTGTTGACATATTGTCTTCACCGGGCGGGAGAGTAAAATAATCTAAAGAAGGAGATTGAAAATGCGCAGGAAATTTATTGCCGGAAACTGGAAAATGTACAAGACAAATATAGAGGCAGTCAGGACTGTCCGGGAGCTTAAGGAGAAAGTTGAATCTGTTGATGATACTGATATTATGATAGCTCCCCCCTATACGGCTCTCTCCCTGGTTTCGGAAATAGTTAAGGGAAGCAATATATCTCTGGGGTCCCAGACCACTCCCCACAAGG
>PWQF01000225.1 GCA_003556865.1 Elusimicrobiota bacterium
CAGGGTGCATTGTTATTGCAGGAAACCAACAACCTGATTGAGGAAAGAAAAGCCAAAGGAGGCGACAGTTTGCTCGAAGGAAGGATTTTGAGTGTGGTTTTCTTGCTTGACCAACTACCAAAAGATACACAAGGCACCCTTCCAAAATCAAATGCAAATACCATTGCCGATTTGCTGATTGACAACCTGAACGAACCCACCGATGCTTTCAGAAACAAAGTGAAAGATTTGTTGAAAAAACTGGTAGAAAAAGATAAGGTGCTTATGCCGGTAGGTGATGAATTTAAGTTACAAACAAAAGAAGGTGCCGAGTGGGAACAGGAATACACCAAACACGCAGTGGCTATCAATGCCAAAGGAGAGGACAAAATTCAGTCACTACGTCAATCAAAAGTGCTTGAACTGTTTAACGACAAAACAAAAACCATCAATATTCTGCACGGAAATTCAAAACTAAAACGCGATTTCGAGATTTGGGAGAAAACAGAAAGACCTAATACCGAAAGCCGTCTAAATTTATGGCTCCGTGATGGCTGGCAAGAGAATGAAGCCATTGTGTTGAACGAAATACGAAGCGAAGGGCAGGATGTGCCATTATCTTATATTTATGTGAAGAAATTACGTGATGCTGACTTGAGAAGCGAAATCATAAAATTTCTTGCTGCAAAAGACACCATTGATACAAAAGGACTGCCCAATACCCCCGAAGGACAACAGGCAAAAAAGGGAATGGAAACCCGAAAGAACAATGCCCTCATATCAATCCAGGATATCATTGATAAGATTTATGAAGAATCCATGGTGTACCTTGCCGGAGGAACAGAGGTAAATGCAGGCACTTTACGTGAAAACATCGAAAGCGCCCTCAACAGCATTGCTGACCGGCAGTTCCCTGATTTTAAAAGCAAAGCCGATTATAAAGATTGGGACAAAGCACTCCGAAAAGCGCAGGAAGGCGATACAGAAGCCTTGAAAAAAATCAACTACAATGGCGATGTAAAAGACCATCCGGCATCGGTTGACATATTGCGGTTTATCGGCAATAGCTCAAAAACTGGTAAAGATATCCGCAACCATTTCATGAAATCTCCTTATGGCTGGAGCCAGGACGCCATTGATACCATCATTATTGCACTTAAAAATGCAGAACTGATATCTACTGCTGAAGCCAACCTGAAACCGGCCACTATCAATGCGGCAACATTTAAAAAGGAAGTGCACACCATATCGGCAGCCGAAAAAATCAAACTCCGCAAAATTTATCAGGATGCCGGAATAACGTGTAAGCCGAATGAAGAACTGGCTACTTCCAACATTTACCTTTCAGCTTTAAAACAATTGGCTCAAAGCATCAGTGGTGGTTCTCCGTTGCCAGAACCCATAAACCTGCAGTTTATAAAAGATATTGAAAATCTTGACGGTAATGAACGCCTCCGTAGAATTTTGGACGAACAGGCCGATTTAACCTCAAAGTTTGCAGAATGGCAGAAGAAAGATAGCATTTCAAAAACACGCCTGCCATTTTGGACATTGCTTACCGATTTAGAAGAACACGCCCCTGCTACCGATGAAGCCGAAAACATTCTGAAAGAAATTGATGCGATACGCACCGACAGATTGTTGTTCCATGAACCTGATTTAATTGAACCACTACTGGTTAGGATCAGCGACTTTTTGAAGGACTTATTAAATGAAGCCAAAAAGAGTTTCCTTGATGTGTATCAAAAGGGCATGGATGAACTACAGGGTAATGAGTATTTCAAAAAACTCACCCCAGAGCAGAAACATGCCATATTGCAGAAGTATCAATTGCTGTCGAAGCCCGAAGTGAAGGAACTGGATGCCCGAGGCGTAAACAACGAACTAAAACACACCTCGCTTGAACAGTGGCAAACCAAAATCTCCGCACTGCCAGAGCAATTCAGGGCTGCTCTTGAGGAAGCCATGAAGATAGCTGTGCCCGATGCAAAATCATATCGCCTGCCCAAACAAACCATCTCCAATAAAAGCGAGTTGGATGAATGTTTGGGAAAAGTTAAACAGGACATTCAAACGCTGCTTGATAGCGGTAAATCAGTAATTTTAAAGTAGATAATTATGGCAGTTCTTACAGCACAGCAACGAAACATACTTGAAAAAGCGGTAATCAAAGCACGCAATACAGCGGAAGAAGGCGCCATAAACAGTTTGAAAAATCTGGCTGTTGAACAGCCCGAACCTTATCCGCACCAACGCGTTGAGCAACGTGCTTTACGCAATAATCTCCGTGCAAAAGCACGTTTGCTTGGCGATATAAAACTCCCCAATGGCAGCCATGAGATACAAAAACTGGCTTATGAGCTGGCTTATGAGTATTGGAACAAAATCCTGTTTGCCCGTTTCCTTGAGGCAAACAATCTGCTGATGCACCCCAATATGGGTATTGCAGTTACCTTGGAAGAAATTGAAGAACTGGCACCGGAAGAGGGTTATGCCGATAAATGGGATGCGGCAGCCACCTATGCATCCAAAATGCTTCCAGCTATTTTTAGGGTGAACGACCCTTTGATGCAAATAAAATTTGCGCCTGACGACCGCATTGCACTCGAAAGTATAATCAATGCACTTGAACCTGAAATCTTTACTGCCGATGACGCCCTGGGCTGGGTATATCAGTTTTGGCAAAACGAAGCCAAAGCCGCCATTAATGCAAGCGGTGATAAAATTGACGGCAAACGCCTGCCTGCAGTGACCCAGTTGTTTACAGAACCTTACATGGTAAACTTCCTGATTGATAATACCCTTGGCGCCTGGTGGGTGAGCCGTAACCCGGGAATAACAGCGCCCTATCACTTTGAATATCTGAGAACACTTGAGGATGGCAAACCTGCTGCCGGCACTTTCGAAGGCTGGCCCGATAAAACAGCCGAGA
>PWQF01000092.1 GCA_003556865.1 Elusimicrobiota bacterium
CGGATGCCGTTTAATCCCCGTGCCCGCCTTATGCTCCTGGAAGCTGCGGTTAAAAGCGGACGGGAGGAGAGGGGAAAGCTGGAACGCCGGGCAATATACCTGCTGGAAAATAATAGTGAAAATTAAGCTTATAACCGGAAAAACCAGGTTTAAGGCATCTGATTTCAAGCCGGTCAGGGGAGTTGAAATAGTAAAAGACAGCTCCAAGGCAGACTGGACAATTTTTCAGGCCCTGGGTAAAAAAGATCTTAAAAAAGCCCCCTCCTTCAGGTGCCTGATATGGTGGCTGGCTAAAGAACCCCCACCTGCGGATATTTTCCGGAGTAATGAGATAGTTTTTGCCCCGGACCCCCGACACCTGGCCTGGTTTTTAAGAAAAAAGGGTTTAAGGGAAACCCGCTATCCACTGAACCCCCTTAGCGGTCTTCCGGGAAACCGCGCGGTTCATAAAAGGCTCACTGAAATATCCTCTGAAGACTCCACAGGGGCTGTTTACCTGGATTTAATGGATTTTAAACCCTATAACGAGGTTTACGGTTTTTCCGCCGGCGACCGGGTAATAACTGAATTTGCCCGCCTCTTAAAAGAGTGCCTGAGTGATATAGCCGGAGATAAAAAAATTTTTCTGGGACATATAGGGGGGGATGACTTTTTTTTAAGCATCGGCATAGGGAAAGTCCCGGAACTCTTTAAAGAACTGGACAGGAAATTTCTTCTTATCAGGGAAGCTTTTTACACTTCTGCAGATAAATCCAGGGGGAGAATAATAGCTTTTAACCGCAGGGGGGAAAGAGAAAGCTTTAAATTGATGGGAATATGCGGAGTTGCATTTTCTCCTAAGAAGGAAAATACTTTTTCGCCGGAAAGAACGGCGGCCTTTGCCACCTATCTTAAGGAGAGCGCTAAAATACGCAGAAAATCGGAAAATGTTTTTATCTCTCCCGAGGAGATAGATTTTGTTCCGGGCGGTCTTATGGAATTTTCTCTTAACCCCGTCAAACCCCTGGGAGAAAGAAGGGCGGTCATAGAGGCAATGGGCCAGAGCGGGATGTCTCATTACGGCAGGGTCCTTATGAATATATATAAAGAAAGCTCTGAACTTATGATAAAGAAAAGCATAATATACTCACTGGGGCGCTTAAGATATTTACCCGCCCGTCAGCTGATAAAAGATACCCTGAAATCAGAAAACCCTCATCTCAGGACAAGGGCAGTGCAGGCCCTGGGCTGCATAGGCGGGGCGGATGACCTGGAAAGCATAGGGGATATAGTTGGGGATCCCAGTCCCTATGCTGCGGTTATGGCTGCCCGGGCTCTCGGGCGCCTGGGCCACCGTAGCGGAATTAAATATTTGAAAAATCTTCCGCCAGGTTCTTCCAGGTGGCTTAAAATAGAGTCCGCTCTTTCCAGGTGTATGCTTAAGGATAAGGGAGGAGTCTGCGAACTTTTGGCTGCTATGAAGGATTTTAATCCTGTCTTCAGGAAAAAAGCTTCAGCTGCCCTTTCTTTTATACCTTCCGAAAAGAGCCTGGAAGTTTTAATTGATTCATTTTTCAGGGAAAGTGATAAGAAGGTAAAAAAGGAACAGGTCCTATCTATTTTAAAGATATGCAGAAGGTTAGGCAGAAAAACAGTTCACTCTTTTGGCGGGTCACTCTGGAAGGTCTATTCCGCTTCCCCTCCGGACCTGAGACCTCTATTTTTTGCTGTAATGGGAAAGGCGGGCCTGAAAAAATTCAGGAAGGAGGCTGCTGAAAATATGGCTTCCCCCCTGGGCGGCATAAGGGAGCGGGTAGCGGAAGCCTTTACCGGCTCAGATGAAAAAAAGCATACAAATTACTTGAGAAGCCGGATGCAGGACTCTTATCCTCCCGCAAGAATTAAAAGCGCCCGTGCACTGGGCTTAAGCAAGGATAGGAATAATTTTGAACTGCTTAGAAAAGCTCTTAAGGACAGCGATCACCGGGTAAGAAAAACCGCAGCAGGTTCAATATTAAGGCTGCTCTCTGAAGTTGAAAAATAAAATCCCCGGGGTAAAACTAATCTGCGGAGTTATTTTTAATCAGAAAATAAGTTCATATGATATAAAGAGAGCCCTGGAGGAAGAGATAGGAGCCGTTGATTTCAGCAGCAGGGAAATCAATTTTAATTATACTGATTATTACCGGAGTGAAATGGGAAAAGAACTGAAAAGGCTCTTTTTCAGCTTTAAAAAGCTGCAGAGCCCCGAAAGACTTCATAGGGTAAAGCTTAAGACACGGGAAATAGAGAAAAGGTTTTTAAGGAACGGCAAAAGGAGGGTAAACCTGGATCCCGGGTATATGGAACTCTCTAAACTTATTCTCTTCAGCTTTAAGAATTTCAGCCACCGTATATACGCGGCAGAGGATGTATATGCCGAGCTTACCTTAAGTTACCGGGGGGGGGAGTTCTGCTCTCTTCCCTGGACTTTTCCCGATTATTCCAGTCCAGAATATAAGGAAATACTTGGCCGTATCAGGGATATATACAGGAAACAGCTTAAGGAAAATGGCTGTTGAACTTATAACCACCCATACAGGGGCAGATTTTGACGCCCTTGCTTCTCTTGCCGCGGCGGCCAGGATTTATCCCGGGGCCCTCATTTTTCTCCCGGGATCTCCCGAAAGAAAGGTTAGGGAGTATATCCGGAAAGAGAAGTTCCCCGGCAGGCTCACTTCTTTTTCCCGCTTAAAAAAGAGAAGAATAAAGCTTCTGGTTGTAGTGGATACCAGCAGTAAGAAAAGGATCGGAAGGGCGGCAGAAATTATAGATAAGAATACCTTGATTCATATATATGACCACCATCCCCGGACCGCGGGCGATATGAGGGCCGACCTTACCGTAAATAAGAAATACGGGGCAACAGTGACTATGCTAATCGAGAAAA
>PWQF01000240.1 GCA_003556865.1 Elusimicrobiota bacterium
ATATTTGTAGTCTCGTCTATTTCCTCCGGCCTTAAAAATGTTATAAACCCCGAGGGATAATCTATAATATAATCGGTATTCCTGTTTAATACCCTTCCGTCTTTTGTTATTCGTTCGCTTCCCCTGACTATGTTGGGCCTCAGGAAATACTGCCTGATTCTGCTTTTAAATTCAACATATATTATATATTCATTCTGGGGATCAAATGGGTCATATATATCCTTAGTTCCTTTAGGGTCGAAAGGACGGGGATGGCTAAACTCAAGTATACCCCTCTCATAATCAATCTCATAGCTTCCGGCAGGCAGGGAAACGGTTTTTCTGTTCTTATCCATAAATCTTATTATGAAATCCTCTCTTGTAATTCTTGAGGCTCCCAGGTTATAGCGGTTTTTAAGTTCATATTCTGTTACTCTTGTGCCTCCGGCACCCTGTTCATCGGCAAATATTAAGGGGAGTGAAGAAGCATATCCCACTTCGCCTCCCTGATATTTATATTCTACAGCAGCCACATGATGTCTCTCTATGGCCCTGGAAAAAGTAACAACACCTTCCTGGTGGTTTACCGTAAAATCCCTGCCGGGCACCAGCTGATGAAACTCACGCTTATAAGTCGCGGTGGAAATATGAGGGGGATACTGCACAATTATCTCTGACCCCGTATCCGGATTACCGTCCCAGACATAAATATTAACCGAACCCGTCTCCAGAGGAAGGTGTGATGAGGGAGTCCCCAGGTCTATGCTGTAATACCTTCGGCGCACATAATCGGTATCCTTGATATCCCTCCTGGTAAAAGTGGTATCTCCGCTAAATTCCTTTACTTCCGTCCTCCCTTTTGTCTGGGAAGCTATGGCCATAAAATCAAGGTCCCGGTAGCGCCCTTTCACCCTGGCCCCGAATACACTCCGGGAGTACCCTATAAAATGGGTCCGGGGAAGGCTAAGGGTTATATCCCCGAATGCCGCTTCCTGAATTATCTCATCCGGATCCCCTTTATAAGTTACAGAAATCCGGCGGGCATCCTCATCGTAAGCCGGCTTGGTATCATCGTAATCTACATCAACTGTTATCTTGTCTCCTACCTCCCCCTGTATTCTGACCCTCAATTCCTGGTCCATTTCAAAACCCCTGAGAATCCCCGGTGGAGAACCGGTTAAAGTTCTTTCTTCCTCATCTCCCAGCCAGAAGGAATACCCGGTCTTAACCGATATGGATTTACGCCCGGTTATACGAAGACGGGCCTCATAGGGAAGTGAAGGCATGGCCGGAGGATATTCCTCTTCATCTTTCTTAGCCTCTTCTTTATCTTTTAATTCAGGGTAAAGAACATCCTTGATTTCCGGGTCCATATAAATATCCTCTTTCTTCTCTCTTCTTATACTGTCAAAAAGCTCCCGGTCAAACTTCAGTTCTCCCCCTTCTCCGGCTGCATCCTCAAATTCTTCTTCTAAGGATCTCTCTCCGGTTTCTTCCCTCTTTAAAAACTCAAGTTCCTCATCGGGAATATCCAGAGCCGCGGCCTGAGATGTAAAAACAAAAGGCAGTATAAACAGCCCTGTAAAAAAAAGCGCCTTTATTTTAAATAATATGATATTCTTAATTTTTTTTCTCTCTTAAATACTGGTTTTTTTTACTGAATTCCGGCCTTAACTATTTTACTTTTTAAGTTTTTCCGCTGGGTTATGATGCGGGAGGGTCATTGGCCGGAAAAAATATTTTTAATTACATAATATATGCTTATTTGATTATAACTGAAGTATGCTTATAATTTCAAATATCTGTATTTTAATTTTTTTACTTTTTACTGTAAAATTATATAATTACGAAGAGTTTCTTATTTTACTCCGTTAAAGACTTTTATGAAAATTTTAGCTAAACACACATTAAAACTTTTTTTCTCCTTCCTGGGCATAAGCCTTCTTCTTTTTTCTTTTATACTGGTTATGGATAAGATTTTTCAGCTGGCAGAACTGGTAATTGTAAAGGGGGTAGGTGCAGGAGAGATCTTTATTCTTCTTTTTTATTCAATGCCTATGATACTGGTTTTAGCCGTTCCTATGGCCTCTGCTGCTGCGGGTGTAATAACTTTCGGGACAATGGCCTCGGATAAAGAGATTACCGCGGTGCGAAGCTCCGGATGTACGATTACCCCCCTTGTAAAACCAGCTCTTATTGCCGCTTCCGCTCTGGCTGTTTTTATGATTTTCTTTAATTATTATCTTGCTCCCGCAAGCAATTATGCATTCCAGCAGCGCTTTACAAGACTTGCATACCGGCAGCCGGCTCTTCAGATTGAGGAGGGAACCCAGGTGGAAATAAATGACTACACACTACTGGCGAGAGAAGTAAATCATTCTGAAAATATTTTAAGGGAGGTTTTGATAAGTAAGCCTGCAACTGAGGATGAACCCGAGATGCTGATAACTGCCCGGAGGGGAACCTGGCATACAGCTGAAGACACTTCTCTTATATTTACTCTTTATGACGGGCTCATACGCCATCAGCCTTCCGGAAGACCGGAAATTTTAAGCAGTGTCAATTTCAACCGCTATTCCATTACTCTCAGGGAAGGAGAAGAGCAAGTGAAGGTAAGCAAGGATCTGGAATCAATGTCTCCTGCCGAAATGAGAGAGAAAATAAAAAATTTAAGAGAGGAAGGCCGCTCTTCAAAAGAGGTCTCTGCTCATTACCATATCCGGGGTGCCCTGGCCGGGGCGGTAATTGCCCTTGTATTATGCGGTATACCCCTGGGGCTTAGGGCCGAAACCAGGGGAAAAACAATAGGAACGGGATTAAGTTTAGGTATTATAGGCATCTATTATTTTCTTACTGTGGCGGGCCTTAAACTTGCTTTCAGCGGAGCCATTACACCCTGGCTGGGAGTATGGTTTCCTA
>PWQF01000039.1 GCA_003556865.1 Elusimicrobiota bacterium
AAATCCTGAAACCCGGCAGCAAGATCGGCATATATGGGGACTTATCCTGAACTCCATAAATTCAGGTTTAAGCCCGTCCTTTGCGGCTACAGAAACAAAATTTTCCCCTATACCGGCCCGGCAACCCCTCCAGCCGGCATGAAACCCCCCTATGCACCGCCCTCTATAATAAGAAAGGACGCCCATGCAGTCAGCAAGTCTTATTCCTAAAGCTGTTTTTTCTCTGCCTCCGGTATAAATACCGTCACAGGAATCTATTAATAACTCTGAACCGGAATCAGAATCTGTTAAACGGTAAACTTTTCCGGAGTGAACCTGTTTCATAAGTATGCATAGGAATAATTCCCGCCCGGGAACCCTGCTTCTAAGAAATGAGAAGGCTTTTTTTTCTATGCTAAAATCCCCGGCTGAGGCTCGTGTTATACCACCTATAGAGGAAGAGTTTTTATCTAAAAAAAAATCTATGTTTTTGTTCTGCTTTGGGATTGTATTCCCCTGATTTTAAGCATTAAGTCTTCAGGATTGGAGGCAGCCTTTCTGGCTTCATCTATGCTTACAAGCCCTTTAGAGTAAAGTTGTTCCAGAGACTGGTTAAAAGTCTGCATCCCGTAATAATCACCTTTTTCCATCTGGTCCTTAATTTCTGAAAATTTATTTTCTTCTATAAGGTTCCTTATAAGCCCGGTGACCACCATTATTTCAAAGGCAGGCACCATACCCCCATCCTTCATGGGAAGAAGACGCTGGGATATAACGGCCTTTAAGGAATCGGCCAATTGAATACGTATCTGGTTCTGCTGATGAGGCGGGAATACATCTACAATACGGCTTACAGTCTGAATGGCATCAAGAGTATGGGTAGTGGATAAAACCAGATGCCCTGTCTGTGCCGAAGTAATGGCCGCGGACATTGTATCCATATTTCTCATTTCCCCTATAAGTATTACATCAGGGTCCTGGCGTACTATATGGGTCAGGGCGTCTGCATATGAGTAAGTATCCAGACCCAACTCCCTCTGGGAAATTATGCTTTTCTTATCTTTATGAATATATTCTATGGGATCCTCAATAGTAATTATATGTCTGGAAAAATTAGTATTTATAAAATCAATCATTGCGGCCTGGGTGGTGGTTTTACCGCAACCTGTTGTTCCGGTAACAAGAACCAGGCCCCTTTCAGAAGAAGCTATTTTTTTTAAGCTTTCCGGAAGCCTGAGATCGCTGAAACCCTGAATTTTTTCCGGTACCAGCCTAAATGCTATATTTATGTTTCCCCTCTGCTGAAACACATTAACCCTGAACCGGGCTTTTCCCTCCAGACTGTAGGATAGGTCAACTTCTTTTCTTTTATTAAATTCTTTTTGCTCACGGGAAGTAAACATTCTTTCCGCTATTTTCCGGGTATCTTCCGGTGTAAGCGCCGGAAGCTGACCTACCAGCTTCAACTGGCCGTCGACTCTGAATACAGGCCGTCCCCCCGCACGTATATGAAGATCCGAGGCTCCCACACAAATCATGTTTTTTAAAAGGTTTTCCAGCTGAATTGACCCCGTCATTGATCTTTCGCTTTCCTCCTTAAAAATGTGGGAATTTTCTTTTCTGTATCGGTTTTACGATCCGGCGGCGGTTCATAAAAAGCTCCGGGCCGGGCCGGCTTTTCTTCCTTTTTCCCGCACCCCGTTGCTATTACTGTAATTTTTATCTTCCCATCCAGGGCATTATCTATAGTATGTCCGAAAAAAACATCCGCCTCCATAGAGGCTGAATTATGTATAAGCTCCATGGCGCAGTTTATCTCATTTAAAGTCATTCCTCTGTCTCCGGTAACATTTACCAGAAGACCGGCTGCCCCTTCTATGGAAACATCTTCCAGCAATGGAGAGTTAATAGAATTTTTAGCTGCCTCAACCGCACGGTTATCTCCTTCCCCCAAACCCAGTCCCATTATAGCGTCACCGGCATTCTGCATAACAGATTTAACATCGGCAAAATCCACATTTATAAGACCTCTGGCTGTTATTATGTCTGAAATACTCTGCACCGCCTGCCTTAAAACATCATCGGCAATTTTAAAGGCATCCAGAGCACGGGTTTTTTCATCTATGACTGAAAAAAGACGCTGATTTGGTATTACCAGAAGAGTGTCTACATTTTTTCGTAATTTTTCAATCCATTCTATTGCACGGTCATTTCTTTTTTTTCCTTCAAACATAAAGGGTTTTGTAACTACCCCTACCGTAAGAGCTCCCATCTCCTTAGCAATTCCGGCTATTACAGGAGCTCCACCCGTTCCTGTACCGCCTCCGAACCCGGCAGTAACAAAGACCATATCAGAGTCTGAAAGGGCATCTCTTATGGTTTCACTGTCTTCCTCAGCCCCCTTTCTCCCCACAGTGGGGTCCCCTCCCGCCCCAAGACCTCGGGTAAGCTTTTCACCGAGCTGAATCCTTATGCCTGCAGATGAATCCTGAAGGGCCTGGGCGTCGGTATTGGCAGCAATAAAGTCAACCCCCTTTATGCCCGATTCTATCATACGGTTTACGGCGTTTCCCCCTCCGCCCCCGATTCCTATTACCGTTATATTTGCGTTCCCCTTTAAATCTTGCTCAAGTGATATTACCATTTTCGCCTCCTTTTCAGGCGCTGTTTAAAAAAGCTCTTCAAACCAGTTTTTAACCTTTAACCAAAAACCACCCCTGGAAGCCATGGGAGTGCTTCCCCTGTCTTTTTCCAGGGCATATTCAATTAAACCTACTGTCGTGGCAAATTTTGAAGAATTCACCATTTCCGCCTTACCACTGACAGCCCGGGGCCGGCCCAGCCGGACCGGAAGATCCGGAAGCTTGCGGCTGACAGCATCCTTCATTCCTTTTAGTTCCGCCCCGCCCCCGGAAAGTATTATACCTCCGGGCATAAGTCTCATTTTACCGCTTTTATCTATTTCATCGGATATATAATCTATTATTTCATCCGTCCTCGGCTGTATTATTCTGTTTATCTGGCGTATGCCTGCAGTTTTTCGGGACTGTCCGTCAACTCCTGTATACTCTATTTCCTCTTCCAGGCTGTTATCCGGAAATGCGCTCCCGAAATTCTCCTTAATTCTTTTCGCCTCCTGGAAAGAAGTTCTGAGTCCATGGGCCAAATCAAGTGTTATATAGTCAGCCCCTATATCAATTTCTCCCATATAATCTAAAGTTCCTTCGGCAAAAACAGCAACGTTAACGGTCTGGGCTCCTATATCAACCAGAGCGCACCCAAGCTCCTTTTCCTCCTTAGCAACCACTGAACTTGAAGGTCCCAGCACAGTAGCTACTGTTTCAGCTACACCAAGGCCGCTGCGGGAAATGCAGTTTTTAAGGTTATTTATCGGCGCCCGGTCCCCGGTAATAAGCATAATGGTGGCCTGCAGATGGTGGGCCTCCATCCCTATGGGATCTTCAACGCCGGACCTGTTGTCTATTTTAAAGTCCAGGGGGATTGAATGTATTATCTGCCGGTCCGATGATAGGGAAATTGCCTGGGCAGAATTTATAGCCCTCCCAACATCTTCCGGAGTTATTTCTCTTCCGCTGCGGGGCCTTTCCGAACCTTTATGGATATGACCCTCAATATGGTTGCCGTTTATATTAACTATTACGTTTTTTACCTTAACTTCTGCTTCTTCCTCAGCCTGCTCCACAGCAGAAGTAATTGAACGATAAGTATTATCCACATTAACTACTACCCCGTGCTTGAGGCCGCTGCAGGGGGAAATTCCCGCTCCCAGTATGTTAAGAGTATCTTCCCCCGGCTGCTGGCTGGCTATAACTGCACAAACTTTGCCGGAACCTAAATCCAAACCGCATAATATTTTTTCTTTCATTTAAAAATATCTCCTTTCCGGCCCCCTCATTTTTTAACTATAACCGAACCTGTTGCATTTTTCTCACCGATGTCCATAAATCTAAAATCTATACCGGAGACCTCTTTTTTCTCAAGACTTTCATATATGCTGATCTTTCTTTTAATTTCTGTACGGGTTAACTCCCCCTCCGGCGGCCACAACATCCGGGCTTTGGAGGTATGAAGGATAATATCTCCCCGGTAATTTAAATCCGCCGCAATTATTTTATTGTAAAAAGCAGGGCTCTTTTCCTTAAGCCCCTGAAGAAAAGACGAAAGTGTCCTGATGCTTTGAGGATCATCTGCAATAAATTTTAACGGTGGACCTTCCGGACCGGGAAAAACATCACCGCCCGCAGTAACCACACACCTGTAACCCTGGCGGAAAGTATAACCCGCGGGAATTACTTCAAAAATTTCTATAAATAATCCGTCAGGAAAATTTCTTTTTATCCTGGCCTCCTTTATCCGCCTATTTTTTCTCAGCCTTTCCTCCATCTCACGCAAACGATAAGAAAATATGCTCTTTCCATACTGTATTTCCAGGGAAGCAATTATATCCCTTTCTGAAAGCATACTGTTTCCTTCCACCTCCACATTCATCTCTTTCAATTTAAATAAATCTGTTTCACTTGCCAGCGCCCACACGTATCTCATACCCACAGCAATAACCATAACCGGCATCAGAAGCCTTAATATTTTTTTAACTCTGCCTTTTTTGCGAACGTGAACAGGCATTTTCAATTATCCTCCTTACCAGTTCCTTAAACTCGATCCCTGCCGCAGATGCCGCTTCAGGCAGAAGACTGGTTGGGGTCATACCTGGTATCGTATTAATTTCCAACATATAATATTTATCCCCCCAAAGCCGAAAATCTACCCGGGCCATATCCCTACATCCGGCAAGTCTGAAAACTTTTTCCGCTTCATCCCTTATTTTCCGCTTCAAATCGGTGGAAATATCCTTTATTAACAGGTGCTCAGACATTCCTTTCTCATACTTTGCCCTGTAGTCATAAAAACCTTTTTCTGCTTTTATTTCAATAATAGGAAGGGATTTCCCATTTAAAATACCCACAGTAATTTCCCTTCCCGGAATATATTCTTCAGCCATCACCTCACACCTAAATGACAGGGAAGCCTTTTTTACCCTCTCAAAAGAAGAATTTATTTGACTTTTTTTATTAACAACCACCGTACCTATGGTAGAACCTCCCTGGGAAGGTTTCATTACCGCAGGAAGCCTTATTTTAAGCTCTGAAGGATCTTTTAAAATCTGCCATACAGGAGTGGATATTTTCGAAAAAGAAAAAAGTCTTTTGCTTGCCGCTTTATCCATACACATAGCACTGCTTAAAACCCCGCTGCCGGTATATGGAATGTTAAGCACTTCCAGCAAACCCTGAATGCTGCCATTTTCACCAACTCCTCCATGCATAGCAATAAACACCAGCTTTGCTTCTCTTCGCAGGACTGATATAAAATCACCTTGTGCATCAATAATCTTGTAATTGATTTTAATTTCTTCAAGAGCCCGGGCAATACAAGAAGCGCTTTCAAGGGAAACCTCTCTTTCCGGAGAATCCCCCCCCGCCAGCACAACTACAGTTCCAGGGTCAGTCATTTCCCACTACCTCTGTGAAGCCCAATAGCTGAATCTCTCTTTCAAGATTAATTCCCCATTTTGATTTAACTTTTTCCCTTATCTTCTTTATAAGCTTCCATATATCCTCTGAAGTGGCCCCGTTTTTATTAATGATAAAATTGGCGTGTAGGGAGGATACTTGCGCCCCCCCTATATTCAACCCTTTCATCCCTGCTTTTTCAATGAGCCTGCCGGCTGCCTCTCCCGGCGCCGGATTTTTAAAGATACAGCCGCAGCTTTTTTTATTTACAGGCTGTGTTAAGGCTTTTTTATTTGCATTTGCCTTAATTTTATGAAGTATATCACTTTTATCTGCTCTTTTCAAACTTAACTTAGCTCCTGTTATAAGCATTTCCGGGGGCAACCTGCAGCCCCGGTAAGTAAAAGAAGCTTCCGCAAAAGAAATGATTTTTCTTTCTTTTCTTTTAAGGTCATAAACTTCCATAGAACCTTTTAGCTCCGACATAGAACGCCCAAAAGCCCCGCAGTTAGTTTTTAGGGCTCCCCCCAGAGTGCCCGGAATACCCGCCAAAAACTCAAGTCCGCCTAATCCCTGACGCCAGCTAAAGCTTAATAACCGGGATATGGAAAGGGCTGCTCCCGCCTTTATAGCACAATTTTCAGCTTCAATCGCCTGAAACTCTCCATCCAGAACAATAATACCCCCTTTAACCCCCCGGTCGCTTATAAGAGTGTTATATCCTTTTCCCAAAATGCTAAAAGAGATCCCGACTAAGTAATCAGCCGCTTTTTCAAGTTCATCTCTTCTATTTATTTTAAGAAGAACTTCAGCTTTTCCACCCGTTTTAAAACCGGAATAATTCTTAAGACAAGCCTGTGAAATTTTTTTCAATTTTAAAAAGACCTTATAATCTCTTCACCTATACAGCATATATTGCCAGCCCCAAGGGTAATAAATATATCTCCTTTTTTTAGATCAGATAAAAGTCGCTTTTTTAAAAGCGACATATCATTTATACATATAACTTTTGTTTTTTTTTGAAACTCCTCCTTAATCAACTCCGACCCCACCCCCTTCAGCGGCTTTTCTCCGGCCCCGTAAATAGATGTTAAATAGACTTTGGAAGCCGCACCGAAGGCAGGAGGGAAATCTTTAGCCAACTCTTTTGTCCTGCTATAGCGGTGGGGTTGAAACACAACTATCAAACGGCGGGAAGGATAAATTTCCCTTAAACTTTTAAGAGCCAGTTTAATTGCGGAAGGATGATGGGCATAGTCGTCATAAAAAACTACTTCTTTTTTTTCAGCTTTTTTTTCCAGCCTTCTGCTTACCCCCTGGTACTGAAAAATTGCTTCATTAATAAGGCTGAAGTCTATATCCATTTCCAGTGCTGCTGCAGAAGCCGCCAGCGAATTAAGGATATTATGCTTTCCTGTTGCCCTTACTGTTATTGTACCCAGTTTTTTCCCTTGGCTAACTAAGGAATAAGAACTGTTTTCTTCTCCAAGCCTGATATCAACAGCCCGGTAACTGTTTTCTTCTGACATGCCGTAGGTCACATAAGGCCTGCTTAGACGGCCCAGTATTTCTGTTAAATTTCTGTCATCTCCGCATAACACGCTAAATCCATAAAAAGGAACCTTATTTAAAAAACGGGTAAAAGTATCTTTGAGGTTTTCCAGGCTGCCATAATAGGACATATGATCGTTATCAATGTTTGTGACTATGGCTATTGTAGGGGTAAGCTTAAGGAAAGATCCATCACTTTCGTCTGCTTCAGCCACCATGAATTCACCTCCGCCCGGCTGAGCATTACTTTTAAGATTTTTAAAAAGCCCACCTACCACTACTGTGGGATCCAGGCCGGCTCTGGAAAGAATAAGTCCCATCATTGAAGTAGTGGTGGTCTTTCCGTGAGTTCCGGCAACGCACAGGGCATATTTAAGCCTCATTAGTTCACACAACATTTCAGCCCGGGGTATTACAGGTATATTTTTTTCCGAAGCTGCCTTTACCTCGCTATTATCTGCACTCAGGGCAGAAGAAGTAACCACAACGTGAGGGTTATCCAGGTTTTTAGGACTATGACCTATATTTACACAGGCCCCTTTAAGGCGAAGATATTTGACATTAGAAGATTCTTTTATATCTGAACCGCTAACTTCATACCCTAAATTAAGCAAAACTTCCGCTATACCGCACATTCCACTGCCGCCTATACCCACAAGATGTATCTTCCTTATGGATTCAAACATAATTTTCAACCAAATCCGCCAAACGGGCTGCAGCTTTAATAAACCTCTCCCTTAAAGCTTTGGAGCCTATTTCCATACTCCGTCTTTTACCGGAATCCTTTATAAGGGGCACCAGCTTTAATGCAATAGCCTCTGGACTTATATCTTTATCCGGAAGCCTTACCCCTCCCCCTCTTTCACATATGGCTTTGGCATTTAAGGCCTGATGACTTGAAGTTGCGTAGGGATAAGGAATAAATACTGCGGGTATACCCCGGGAGGATATTTCAGCCACGGTAGTAGCCCCGGCTCTGCATACAACTATATCTGCCGCACTATAGGCGTAATGCATTTTTTGAAGGTATTTAAAGACCCGGGCTTTTATCTTTGCTTTTTTATATTTATTTGAAACTTCCATAAAATCTCTTTCTCCGCTTATATGTATAAACTGAAGCTTATTTTTTAACCCTTCAAGATAAGGAAGAACTCCGGGAAATGAAATATTTATATCCTTAGCACCCTGACTGCCCCCAAAAACTAAAATAGTCATCCGATCGGTAGATAATTTCAGCCTCTCCAACCCTTTTTGCCTTGAAGAATTTACTATCTCTTCTCTTACAGGATTTCCGGTTAATACAGTTTTTCCAGGCGGGAAGTATTCTCCTGAAGCTTTAAAAGTTACTGCTATTGAAGAAGCACAGAAAGCCAGAAAACGATTTGCCATACCAGGAAAATAGTTCTGCTCGTGAAGTATTACCGGGATTTTCATAACCGCCCCTGCAAGTACCACCGGAACAGATATATAGGCCCCGAAAGCTATTATTAAATCCGGCTTTCTTTTTTTGAGCAAAATAAAAGATTCCAGAAAACCAATAAGAGTTTTAGATATAAAGCAGCATATATGCCAGAATTTTTTACGGGGAAATGGAAAAGAAGTCACCCTATATACTCGGTAATTTAGTCGGCCTAAAATATTTTTTGCCAGCATTCTTTTATCTGTAAAAAAGGATATGTTAATATCCTTTCTTCTTTTTTTTAGTTCCGAAGTCAGGCTCAGGCCCGGGTATATATGGCCTCCAGTCCCCCCAACCACCATTAGAACTTTTTTATTTTTTTTCATCTTTTGCCTTTCCAACAGGTTTTAGATATATTTAACAGTACCCCTACCGCAAACATATTAAAAACAAGTGAACTTCCCCCAAAACTGATAAAAGGAAGCGGGAGACCTTTGGTAGGAAATGTGCCTGTTACCACAGCCACGTTTAACCCTGCCTGAAGCACTATTAAAAAAGTCAGCCCCGCCGCCATAACCCTTCCCAGGTAATCTTCCTGTCTTAACGATATTTTAAAGCCCCTCCAGGCAAAAATTATAAAAAGGATCAAAACCGTAAGTGTACCCATAAAGCCAATCTCCTGCCCTATAACCGCAAACACAAAATCTGTATGAACCTCCGGTATATAAAAAAGTTTATGAAACCCTGTTCCAAGCCCCAAACCCCTTAAACCTCCCGACCCCAGAGCGGTTAGGCTGTGGTAAAGCTGAAACCCGGAACCGTAGATATCCTGCATGGGATCCATAAAGGTAAGAAGCCTCTCCCTTCTATATGGCCGGGAAAGGAGCATAAACATCAGTAAGGGAAAACCGGCCAGGGCCGCACCAAAAATATATCGGAATCTTATTCCCCCCGCAAACATGGTGGCTGCACATATTATAATTATAAAAACCGCCGTACCGAAATCTGGTTGTCTATATATTAAAAAGATTAAAAGCATAAGAGCCGCCAGGGGAGCAACCATTGATTTATTAAACCCACCTTTTTTATAATATTTGCGCTGCATAGTAGCCGCCAAATATATTACTGCAGCCACCTTTGCCATTTCCGAAGGCTGAAACCCTACGGGTCCCAGCCTCAGCCAGCGGCGGGCCCCACCCACCGTATGCCCAAGTGGAGATATGAGAACAGCTAAAAGTAAAAGCAGGACTACAAAAAAAAGAGCCCTTGAAATAGAAGCCCATTTCCTGTAATCCACCTGCATTCCTACATATAATGCTACCGAGCCGGCCAGGACCCAGGCCATCTGCCGGAATATAAAAAAATACATACTGTAATAGTACTCATCTGCTATAAGAGCAGACGAACTGTAGACCATTACCAGACCTATTATCACTAAAGCCGCAGTTACAGATAAAAGTACCGGGTCTATACTTGGTTTATATGATGATGAAATTTTTCTTTTAGCCATTCCTTAAACTTTTCGCCCCGCTCCGCATAGCTGTCAAACTGGTCAAAGCTTGAGCCTCCGGGTGATAGTAAAACTGTCATTCCCGGCTCCGCTTCCCGGGCAGCAATTAAAAGCGCTTCTTTTAATCCCGGCGCCGCTATTAAAGAAACTCTTCCTTTAAATGTATGGTATAATTCCTGACGGCTTTCCCCAAAAACTATTATTTTTTTTAGATTCCCTCTTAAAACACCCCCGATTTTAGAGGGCTTGATTCCTTTAGATCTCCCACCCATAAGTAAGATAAAAGGACCCTCCTGACTCTCAACCGCTTTTAAGGTTGAATGAAAGTTAGTAGATTTAGAATCATTTATATATTTAACTCCCTTATAAGTTCCTACTTCCTCCAGACGGTGAGGAAGAGGCTTTATTTCTGAAACTGACCTGTTTTGCCAAGAATTGGCCAGGCGGCTCACACAAAAAGCAGCCAGTAGATTTTCAATATTATGCTTTCCTTTAAGTTTAAAATCCCTTAAAGAAGCTATATGTTCTTTTTTTCCTTTACTTGAAAAATATATTTCCCCTTTCTCCACTCCGGTGCCGTTATAAGGTATTTTTTCTATATCAAAGAACATTTTTCTGGAACTTATTTCTTTAACAAAATCTTTTATTCCCGGACTGCGGGCATTAAAAACTGAAATCTGATTTGGCCTCTGCCTTAAAAACATCTGCTTTTTTGCCTTAATATAGTTCTCTTCTCCCCTGTGCCAAGTTAAGTGTTCTGGAAAAATATTAAGCAGAACCCCTATGTCAGGCTGCAGAGACGGAGAATAAGGAATCTGATAGCTGGAAACCTCCAAAATTAGAAGATCATCCTTTTTCAACCTGTTTACCTCGCTACTAAGGGGTTTCCCCATATTCCCGGCACTATAACCCCCGCTGAGGTCTTTAATAATGGAGCAGGTAGTTGTCTTTCCATTAGTGCCGGTAACGGCTGCTATTTTGAGATCTGGGCAGTATTCCAGCCCCAGTTGCAATTCACTTTTAATCTTAACTCCCTTCTCTATAGCTCGTACCACGATGGGATTATGGGGGGGTATTCCCGGGCTGAGGATTATAAGGTCATATAAAGTGGGATTTATTTCTCTAGGATTTTTATTAAAAAGTTTAATCACATCTTCAGGTAAAGAGTTTATCTCACTGATTGAACGAGAGTCATATGCGGTTACTTCTGCCTTTTCCTTAACCAAAAGTGAAACTGCAGAACGCCCGCTTAAACCCATTCCGGCAACCAAAATTTTTTTTCCCTCATACTGTTTATTCACCTGAGACATCCTCCCGATAAACCTGCAGGCGCTGGCAGCGCAAGTTCAGGTATTTTAACATAGTCGGTCTCTGAGAGAAGTGATCGTGGGGAAGCACCTGCCGGCCTTCGCTGATACAGTAAATTCATCTTTTTTTGTAAGT